>NZ_LZSZ01000171.1:0-144436 GCF_001665645.1 Mycobacterium sp. 852002-30065_SCH5024008
GCTCATGATGCGGAAGTCGCAGACGGGGGCGACGAGGGCACCATGTCCGGCCGACGGGCCGAGCACGGCGGCAACTGTCGGTACCCGGCCCGAGCATTGCGCCTGCGCGAGCAGGTCGGTCGGGGTGCGGCCGTAATGTCCGCCGCCAGGGCGAAAGCCGGCGCCTTCGAGGAGCATCACCAGGGGAACCTTGTCGCGCAGCGCGAGTTCGGCGATGCGGTAGCGCTTGGAGTTGCCGCCGGGTCCGATGCTGCCGGCCATGGTGGTGAAGTCCTCCGAGCCCAACATCACCGGCGAACCATTGATCGATCCGGAGCCGACGACCAGACCGTCGGCCGCGATGTCGCCGCCGACCAGCGTGCCGATTTCGCGGAAGGTCCCCGGGTCGAGGAGGCGCTCGATGCGCGCGCGGGCGTCGAGCTTGCCCTTGCCGCGGTGCTTGTCGAGGCGTTCGGGGCCACCCATACCCCAAGCGCGCTGACGGCGCCGCCCGAGATCGTCGAGCGTTTCTCCCCAGTCCTGGGCTTTCGGCATGCCTATGTCCTACCTCATGGAAGTTTCGTCTGGCGAGCGAAACTGCAGGGTCACATACTGGATTGCTTACTGTAAAGTTACCCGCATGGCCGACGCCGCCCGCCTCAAGGTCGACGGGGGCATCCCCAATCAACTCGCACGGGTGACCGAGGCGGCGGTCGCCCTGGAACGGGACGGGTATGACGGGGGCTGGACGGCGGAGACCAGCCATGACCCATTCCTGCCCCTGCTGCTGGCCGCCGAGCACACGTCGCGGCTCGAACTCGGCACCAACATCGCGGTGGCCTTCGCCCGCAATCCGATGATCGTCGCCAACATCGGTTGGGACCTGCAGGCGTACTCCAAGGGCCGGTTCATCCTCGGCCTTGGCACCCAGATCCAGCCACATATCGAGAAGCGGTTCAGCATGCCGTGGAGCCATCCCGCGCGGCGGATGAGCGAGTTCGTCTCCGCTCTGCATGCCATCTGGTCGGTATGGAGAGATGGCGGCAAGCTGCGCTTCGAGGGAGATTTCTACACGCACAAGATCATGACCCCGATGTTCACCCCCGAGCCGCAGCCCTATTCCGCGCCCAAGGTCTTCATCGCGGCGGTGGGCGAAGCGATGTCCGAGATGTGCGGCGAGGTGGCCGACGGCCATCTCGGACACCCGATGGTGTCCAAACGCTACCTCGACGAGGTCACAATGCCGGCACTACTGCGCGGCATGCAGCGAGTCGGACGGTCCCGCAGCGACTTTGAGGTGTCCGGCGAGGTGATGATCGCAACCGGCGAGAACGAGGATGAATTGGCTGCCGCCACCGCCGCCGTGCGCAAGCAGATCGCCTTTTACGGATCGACGCCCGCCTACCGCAAGGTTTTGGAACTGCACGGCTGGGGGGACCTGCAGACCGAACTGCACCGTCTGTCGCTCGCGGGCGAGTGGGACGCCATGGGTTCGCTCATCGACGACGAGGCGCTCGCGGCCTTCGCGGTCGTCGGCCCGGTGGACACCATCGCTGTCGCCCTCAGGGACCGCTGCCACGGCGCGGTCGACCGGGTTCTGCCCATCTTCCTAAACGCCTCCCAGTCCTGTATTACGGCCGCACTGAAGGAGTTTCGCGAGTGAGCACGACCACGGTAGACGAGTCCGCCAAGCTGCTGGCGGATCCTTTGGCCTACACCGATGAGCGGCGATTGCATGCGGCGCTGACCCACCTGCGTGCCAGCGCGCCGGTGTCGTGGGTCGACGTGCCGGACTACCGGCCGTTCTGGGCGATCACCAAGCACGCCGACATCATGGACATCGAACGCGAAAACATGCTGTTCACCAACTGGCCACGCCCCGTCTTGACGACTGCAGAGGGCGACGAGATGCAAGCCGCGGCGGGCGTGCGCACGCTGATCCACCTGGACGATCCGCAGCATCGGGTGGTACGCGCGATCGGCTCCGACTGGTTTCGCCCGAAGGCGATGCGGGCGTTGAAGGTTCGCGTCGACGAACTCGCCAGGATCTATGTCGACAAGATGATGGCCGCCAGCCCGGAGTGCGACTTCGCCCAGGAGGTGGCGGTCAATTACCCGCTCTACGTGATCATGTCGCTGCTGGGTCTGCCGGAGGCAGACTTCCCGCGGATGCTCAAGTTGACACAGGAATTGTTCGGCAGCGACGATTCCGAATTCAAGCGGGGCACCACCAACGAGGATCAGCTGCCCGCCTTGTTCGACATGTTCCAGTACTTCAACGGGGTGACCGAGTCCCGCCGCGAGCACCCCACCGAGGATCTGGCGTCCGCCATCGCCAACGCCCGCGTCGACGGCGAGCCGCTGTCGGACATCGACACCGTGTCGTATTACCTCATCGTCGCCACCGCCGGTCACGACACCACCAGTGCGACCATTTCGGGTGGCCTGCACGCGCTCATCGAAAATCCCGACCAGCTCGAGCGCCTGCGCGACAACCTCGATCTGATGCCACTGGCCACCGAGGAGATGATTCGCTGGGTCACCCCGGTCAAGGAATTCATGCGCACCGCCACCGAGGACACCACCGTGCGTGGAGTGCCCATCGCGGCGGGGGATTCGGTGCTGCTGTCCTACGTCTCGGCCAACCGCGACGAGGACGTCTTCGTCGACCCATTCCGCTTCGACGTCGGGCGCGACCCCAACAAGCACCTCGCCTTCGGCTACGGGGTGCACTTCTGCATGGGCGCGGCGCTGGCTCGCATGGAGGTCAACAGCTTCTTCACCGAGCTGCTGCCCAGGCTCAAATCCATTGAACTGACCGGTGACCCGGAACTTGTGGCCACCACCTTCGTCGGCGGCCTCAAACACTTGCCGGTGCGCTACACGTTGGCGTGACCCGGAAGGCCCTCCCGCCCTGGTTAGACTGCCCGTGGAGGCTAGGCAATGACGCGTAGGACGATTGTCATCACGGGCGCCAGTGACGGAATCGGCGCCGCCGCGGCCCGCCGGCTACACCGCAGCGGCGCGAACGTCGTCCTGGTCGGACGGACCCAAAGCAAGATTGCCGCCATTGCGGCTGAGCTGGACGCCGCATATTTCGCGGCCGACTTCGCGGACCTGTGCCAAGTGCGGGCCCTGGCGGACAAGATCCGCTCGGAATACCCGCGCATCGACGTACTGGGCAACAACGCCGGTGGCGTGTTCAGCAAGTTGCGCAACACCGCAGACGGCCACGAGATCACTCTTCAGGTCAACTACCTGGCGCCCTTTCTGCTCACCACCATGTTGCTCGACGTGCTCGTCGCGTCGCACGCCATCATCGTCAACACGTCGAGCTCGTCGCAGCGGCTGCTCCGCCGCGTCACCCTCGGCGATTTCGAAACGACCGCCCGGCGCACCCCGAGCACCGCCTACGCGCTGGCGAAACTGGCAAACATCGTGTTCACCAGGGAATTACATCGGCGCTACCACGCCGACGGGCTTTCGGCCGCCGTGGTGCATCCGGGCTTCGTCAACACCAACATCGGTCACTCGTCGGGTTCACGTTTCCTGACGACCATGCAGCGCACCCCGGTCAGCCGCCTCATCAAAACCCCGGACCAGGGTGCCGACCAGCTGGTGTGGTTGGCCTCCAGCACCCCCGGCCTCGACTGGGCATCCGGCGAGTACTACTCGAAGGGCAAAGTCGCGAGGGCCAACCGCGCGGCCGACGATCCGGTGCTCGCGCGCGAGCTGTGGGATCGCACCTTGGCCAAGGTCACCTAGCCGCGGCCACTGACCGCCGAGCGTCACGCCAGCGTGACGACGTCGGCCGACGAAGCCGGAGCCGGCCCGCCCCGCGCCTTGCTTCGATACCGGCTGGTATCCAATCGATACTGGAGAGTATGCTGCTGGTCATGTCGCCCGTCAAGCCGCGCCGAACCCGCCCCACTCGCGACGAGGTTCGCGACCGGATCCTGGACGCGGCGTCGAAGGTATTCGCGGCCGAAGGGTTCGCCGGTGCCACCATCGACGCGATCGGGCAGGCCGCGGGTTTCACCAAGGGCGCGGTCTATTCGAATTTTGAATCCAAGGACGAACTGTTTCTGGCTCTCCTCGACCGCCAGTTCGAGCTTCGTGGCGAGCAGATTGCGACAGCGCTGGACAGCAGCGGCGGCGACACCGGTGCAGCCGCACGCGAATTGAGCAGGTCGGTGCTTGATACAGTTCGCGACCATTCCGACTATTACGTGTTGTTCGTCGAATATTGGCTGCGCGCCCAGCGTGACCCCCAACTGCGCGAGCGCCTCATCGAACGCCGCCGGGCCGCCGCCGCCGACCAAGCGCTGCACATCGTCAGATCGACCCCCTCCGAGGCGTCGGATCGGGAGCTGGCCGACGTCGCCCAGCTCGTCGTCACGATCAACCTCGGCATCGCGATGGAAGAGATCCTGCGTCCTGGGGCCATGAACCCCGACCTGCTCGCGCAGCTGATCACCGTGGCGCTGGAATCGGTCCTGGTTTCCGCCGATCAGGGAGAGGCCCACCATGGATACAAATGACGTGCCGGCCCCTGCGGCGCCGGTGATCACCGCCCGCGGCTTAGGCGTCGACGGCGAGCACGGCCCCCTCTTCTCGGATATCGATCTCGCGCTCGCACCGGGTTTTCACGCGATTCAGATGCCCGGCGGACCTGGCCAGACCACGCTGCTGCTGACGCTCGCGGGACGTTTCAAGCCGAGCCGCGGCACGCTGACCGTCCTCGGCGAAACAACCACGCGCGCGATCCGTCGGCACTGCTCGATCGCGGCCTTCGAAGACATTGACGAGCTGGAGGAATCGGTGACAGTGGGGACCGTGCTCGCCGAGCAACGCCGGTGGTTGGCACCCTGGTATTCGACGGTGCCGCTGCAATCGGGTCCGGCCGAGCTGACCGAGGTATTCGGCGAAATACCCCCACCGTCCCACGACACCTACATCGTTGAATTATCAGACCTGGAACTGTTTTTGATGCGAATCACGCTGGCGTTGCTGTCGCATCGTCCGATCCTGGTGGTCGGCGACCTCGAGCAGGTTCGTGACAATTCCCGGCGAGCGGTCGCGGCCGACAGGCTCGGCGTGATCGCGAAGCAGCGCACCGTAGTCGTCGGGGTGACCAACCCGCTCGGCACGGATGCACCCGACCACGAACTACACGATCACCGCATCCTGACCGGAGAGGACTGAAGATGCTGGCTGGACTCGCCTTCGGCTCAGAGATCAAACGTTTCGGCCGCAGCCGATTGACGCGCGTGGCCACCATCGTGCTGATGCTGCTGCCCCTGGTGTATGGGGCGCTGTACCTGTGGGCGTTCTGGGATCCCTTCGGCCACACCAACAAGATGCCAGTGGCGCTGGTCAACTCCGACCGCGGCGCCGTCGTGTCCGGGCAGCAATTCAACGCCGGCGCGGAGATCGCCAAGAGCCTGACCGCGGACGGCGGTTTGGACTGGCACGTCGTGGACTTGGCGGAGGCACGCAACGGAGTCGACCACGGCAAGTACTACTTCATGGTCGAGTTGCCGCCGGACTTCAGCGCGGCGATCGCATCACCGGTGACCGGGCAGCCCAAGAAGGCCAACCTGATCGCCGTCTACAACGACGCCAACAACTACATCTCGACGAGCATCGGTCGCACCGCCATCGGGCAGGTACTCAACGCCGTGTCCAGCCGGATCTCGGGACAAGCCGTCAATCAGGTGCTGTCGGTAATGGTTTCGTCGGGATCGGGTATCAAGCAGGCCGCCGACGGGGCCGCTCAACTCGATGACGGCGTCGGTCAGCTGGTGGCCGGTTTGGACACCGCCCGGTCCGGCTCGGCAACGCTTGCCACCGGAGCAAAGCAACTCTCAGACGGAATCAACCAGGCTACCGACCCGCTGCTCGCGGTGACCAGGGCGGTATCGCAAATCGGCGGCAGCACGCAGCAACTGCAACAGGGCGCAACCGCGCTTCAGCAGGCCAACGACCAGATCGGTGCCATCGCCACGGCGCAGGATGCTGCCGCAAACTCGCTCTCATCGGTGATCGATCAGCTCTCCGCACGACAGGATCCGCTGGCAAACAACCTGCGCGGCATCCAAGATCAGCTGCGGGGCCACCAGTTCACCCCCCAGATCCGTCAACAGCTCGCCGATGCGCAGAACGCGGCGATCGCCTTGACATCGGGATTGCGTAACCCGGGCAGTCCGCTCGGTTCGGCGCTCGACCAGGTCGGCAGCAAGGGGCAGGACCTGACGAACAAGCTCACCCAGCTGCGCGACGGAGCCCAGCAGGTTGCCACCGGCAACGCCGAATTGGCCGGCGGCGTAGCCAAACTCGACGACGGCGCACGACAACTCAAGACGGGATCGGCCGAGCTGGCGACCAAACTCGCCGACGGGGCCAAGCAGGTGCCCAACTGGACAACCCAGCAAAAGGATGCGGTCGCCGACACCATCGGTGGTCCGGTAAAACTCGAGGCTTCACATGAGAACGCCGCGCCCAACTTCGGCACCGGCATGGCTCCGTTCTTCCTCACGCTCGCCTTGTTCTTCGGCGCATTGGTGCTGTGGATGGTGCTGCGCCCCTTGCAGAGTCGCGCGATCGCCGCGGAGGTACTCGCGATCCGCGTGGTGCTGGCCAGCTACCTGCCTGCGGCCGCGATCGCGGTATTCCAAGCCATCATCCTTTACTGCGTGGTCAGGTTCGCCCTCGGTGTGCACGCCGTGCACCCGGCGGCGATGCTCGGGTTCATGATGCTGATTTCCGGCGCATTCGTGGCCGCGACGCAGGCGATCAACGCGCTTGTCGGTCCGGCGGTGGGCCGGGTGCTGATCATGGCCCTGCTCATGTTGCAGCTCGTCAGCGCGGGCGGCATGTATCCCGTGGAAACCACGTCACGGCCTTTCCAGATCTTGCACCGCTTCGACCCGATGACCTATGGCGTCAACGGACTCCGGCAGCTCATACTCGGCGGCATCGACGCCCGACTGTGGCAGGCGATCATCGTCTTGGTTGGGATAACGGCTGTCGCACTGGCGATCTCCTGCCTGTGCGCGCGAAGAGACCGGGTCTGGAATCTCAGCAGGTTGATCCCCGCGATCAAGATGTAGCCAAACGTTCCGCGTCGACAATCGACGTTGCATGATGGTGGACAAGCTCTGCAATCGAGAGGAAGCCGATGTTGGGTGTTCACCATGCCGCGATCTGTACCGCCGACGTAGAGCGCTCGAAGCAGTTCTGGCGTGACGGCCTCGGCCTCGCCGAACTGTTCGACCACACGTTCACCGGGAATTGGCCAGAACTGTTCGGCGCCAAGACCGACCGGTTGCAGTCGATATTCCTGGGCGATCCCCAGACACCCGATGCCGGCATCGTCGAACTGGTCGTCTTCGACGGCGCCGACGAGGCGGTTGTGCCGCCCCAACGTCCGCGGCACGGCTTCTTTCTGCTCTCCCTACAGCGCGACGTCGACGAAACGCTCGCCAGGCTCGCCGAATTGGGATTCGCCGACGGTGTTCATCGAATCACCATGCCGGCTCTGGGCGGAAAGACGGTGCCGATGGCCGTCATCACCGCGCCCGATGGCGTACTGGTCGAGCTGATCGGACCGGCGCAATGACGGCGCTGGTCACCGGCGGCGGATCCGGAATCGGGCGTGAAGTTGCCGGACGGCTGCGCGATGCGGGCCATGACGTAGTGGTGTGGGATCTGGTCGGTGGCGACATCGCCTGCGACGTCAGCAATCCCGACGCGGTGTCGGCCGCCATGGAGCAAACCGTGCGCGACCACGGCGCCCCCGCGCGAATCGTCACCTGCGCCGGAGTCGGCGCGTCGGGCCTGTTGCTCGAGCAGTCACCCGCGGAATGGAACCGGGTGTTGGGGGTCAACCTCACGGGCACCTGGCTGACGATTCGCGCCGGGGCGCGGGCACTGGTCGACGCCGGGGTCGGCGGCTCGATCGTTGCGGTTTCCAGCATCAGCGGCACCGTCGCCGATCGGGACATGGGTGCCTACTGCGTGTCCAAGGCGGGAGTGGACATGTTGGTGAAGGTCGCCGCCTCGGAGTGGGGCGTGCACGGCATCCGGGTGAACGCGGTCGGGCCGGGCGTCACGCGCACGCCGATGCTGGCGAAACCCGAACAGCTGCCGGGCTGGGTGGAAGCCCTGTCCGAACGGACGCCGCTGGGCGGTCTGGGGGACGCCGTCGAGGTGGCCGGCGCGATCATGGGTGTCCTCGAGTTGCCCTGGGTGACGGGCCAAGTCGTCCACGCGGACGGCGGCCTTGCGCTGCACAGCCCGATCGACGCCTACGGTCAACTGCAACGGGTGATGGGCCGGAAAGGCCTCAGCTGAGCCCGAAATCGATGATGCCCCGGATAATTTTGCCGTTGCGGAGGTCGTCGTAGGCGTCGTTGATCTCGTCGAGGCGATAGCGGCGGGTGATCATCTCATCAAGCTGGAGCTGCCCGGTTTGATAGAGCCTTGCCAGCCGGGCGATGTCCGCTCTCGGGTTGCACGAGCCGAAGATGGTCCCCGCCAGCGTCTTGTTCATCAGGATGAAGTCCTGCAGGTCGATCTTCACCGACCGGGTGAGCTGTGATGTCATGCCGGTGAGCACACACGTCCCGCCCTTGCGGGTCAGCTGCAGCGCATCGCGGACGTCACCGGCGGTGATCAACGAAGGGGAGACCACCACGGCGTCGGCCATGACGCCGTATGTCAAGTCCCGCACCATCTCCTGCGCCTCGGCGATCGTTCCAGCACTGTGGGTCGCGCCGAACTGCAGCGCCGATTTCTGCTTGAAGTCCACCGGGTCCACGGCGATGATCTGCGCGGCGCCGCTGATCCGTGCGCCCTGGATCGCACCCGTGCCGATTCCGCCCGCGCCGATGACGACGACAGTGTCACCGCCGCGCACTCCGGCGCGATTGGCGGCCGAACCGTAACCGGTCGGAATCGCACACGACAGCAGCGCGGTCGGCGCCAGCGGCAGGTTCGGGTCGATCTTCACCAGTGAATTCGTCGACACCACAGTGTGTTCGGCGAACGCTCCGACCTTGGCCAGATGGCCCAGCGGCCGGCCGTCGGCGGTGTGATGGCGAAACGTGCCGTCGGTGGGCATGCCCGGGGTGAGGGTGAAAGCGCCGACGTCACAGATGTATTCCATACCCGTCGCGCACCAGCGGCATTGTCCACACACCGCGACAAACGACATCACCACGTGATCCCCGGGGGCGAAATCCGTTACGCCATCGCCGACTTGGCGCACGATGCCGGATCCCTCGTGACCTCCGATCGTCGGGAACATCGTCGGCAGGCCGAGGGATCGCATCACCTCGTTGGGCGCCGACATGTCACCTTTGAGGATGTGGTCGTCGGAGTGACATAGGCCGGCCGCCGCCATCTCGACCAGGACTTCGCCGGCGCGGGGCGGATCGAGTTCGAATTCCTCGACGGACCAGGGTCCGCCGACGTCGTGCAGGAGGGCCGCACGGCTTTTCATGTGGCCGGGGCGAACGTGACCGGAAGCTTGTTGGGGGAGCGGAACGTAAGCCCGACGATCTTCGACTCCTGGCCGGTTCCGTCATCGGCCACGAAGGCCAGGTTTTTGACGCGGTCGAAGAGGCTGTTCAGCATCAGCCGGGTCTCGAGCCGGGCCAGATGCATGCCGAGGCACATGTGGATGCCGCCGGCGAACGCGATGTGCGCTTGGCGCGGCCGGCGGATGTCGAAGGTGTTGGGGTCGGTCCAGCGGGTCTCGTCGCGGTTGGCCGAGCCCATGCACATGTCGATCTGCGCGTCGGACGGGATTGTCTTGCCGCCGATTTCGACGTCTTGGGTGGTGGTCCGCATGACCATGGTCAGTGGGGTTTCGAAGCGCAGGCCCTCTTCGATCGCCATCGGTATCAGCGACCGGTCCCGGTAGACGAGCTCGAGCTGCTCGGGGTGGGTCAGCAGCAGGTAGAGCAGGTTGCCCGACGACCGGTAGGTGGTTTCCAGGCCGGCGGGCAGCAGCAGGCGCAGGAACGCGATGATCGCCTCGTCGGTGAGCTTCTCGCCGTCGATCTCGGCGGCCACCAGGTCGCCGATGATGTCGTCGGTGTGGTTGCGCCGCCGCTGTTCGACCTGTTCGAGGAAGTAGCCGTGCAGCTCCGCGGCCGCGTTGAGCCCCGCCATGATGTCGGTCGGGATGGAGATGAGGTCCAGGGACAACCGCCGGAAGAAGTCGAGGTCCTCAGGGGGCAGACCGAGCAGCGTGGAGATGATCCGGGTGGGGAATTCGAACGTCACCGCCTTGACCAGGTCCGCGTGGCCGTCGTTTTTGATTTCGTCGACCAGTTGATCGCACACCGGTCCGATGACCGACGGCTCCCATCGTTCCAGGGCGGTGGCGCGGAAGGCCTTGGCCACTAGGTTGCGATGATCGTGGTGTTCCTTGCCGCCCATCGCCAGAATGGTGTGGCCCATCACCAAACCGATGGTCTCGTCGTACTTGTGGGAGCTGAAGATGCGGTCGTCGCGGAACGCCTGGAACACGGGGTCGTAACCGAACAGCACCCACTCGTCGTTCGGCCGCAGCTCTTCTGGCATCTGTGAGTGGTCCGTCAGCGCGCCGTGCCAAACCGGGTCCGTGCGCCTCATGTATTCGAAGAACGGGTAGGGACTCGTTTCGCCGGTGAGGTCGAGTGTGACGGGCTGGTTGGCGGGGTCGGTGCTGAGCGTCATGCAGCGCTCCTCCTGGGCAGCCGGTAAGCGGATTGGTACGCGGGATTATCGCTATCATAGTATAGATAGCAACTAAGCCCAACGGCTTGTCGTGGTTACCGTAATGGGCACAGTATTGATGCTGCGTGGCGTCGGAGGCGGTGATGTAAGTGGCCGAGCGGCGATTCGTGTGCTCGCTGGACGATCTGCCGCCCGGCGGGATGAAGCTGGTCGACGTCGGGAAGTTCGGCGTCGGCGTGTACAACGTGTGCGGCCAGTTCTACGCGATCGTGAACTATTGCTCGCACGAAGGCGCCCCGCTGTGCCTGGGTCTTCTCGGCGGGACCAACGAGTTCGCCCCCGACGAACCCGGCGGCCTGCGACGGGTCCGCGACGGCCAAATCGTCCGGTGCCCTTGGCACAACTGGGAATTCGACATCACCACCGGTCAAAATCTCGCCGACCCGACGCGGCGTATCCGCACCTACCAGGTCGATGTCACCGACGGGGAGGTGTACCTGACCGCATGATCAGCCCGGTCATAGATGCCAATGTGCAGCCGCACTTCCGCTCCAACGCGGAGATCCGGCGCTACCTGCCCGCAGCCCACCAGCTGCGGTCGATCCCCGACGTCGAACAGCAGTGGTACTCCGCACCCGGCGGCGACTACCGGCAGGACCTCTACGGGGAGCACTACCCGGGGTCGGACCCGGAGACGGTCAGTCGCGACCTGTTCGCGCAGGGCGTCGAGTACGCCATCCTCAACCCGCTGACCCGCGGCAACATCGCCGACTACCTGCTCAACAGCAGAATCTGCGCGGCGGTCAACGACTGGCTGCTCGACCGCTGGATCGAGCCCGACATGACCGATCGATTCCGGGGCACCATCCGTGTCAATCCGGAAGACCCCAAGGGGGCCGTGGCGGAGATCGAGCGCCTGGGCGATCACCCGAAGCTGGTCCAGGTCGGTGTCCCGATGCAGTCACGCGAGCCCTACGGCAAACCGATGTTCGAGCCGATTTGGGAGGCCGCCGCCGCCCACGGGTTGCCAGTGGCGGTACACATCAACGGCGGCAACGGCGTCGACTATCCGCCCACTTTCGCCGGGCACGCCCATACCTATCCGGGATATGCGGCTTTCATGCCGCTGAACTTCTTCGTGCATCTGGCCACCCTCATCGTCGAGGGCATGTTCGGCAGGCACCCTGGCCTCAAATTCGTCTTCGCCGACGGCGGCTACGACATCCTCACCCCGTTGATCTGGCGGCTGGACACCTTCTGGGTGTCGATGCGCGACCAGACGCCGTGGGTCGACCGCTATCCGAGCGAATACCTGCCTGGCCACGTCAGGTTCTGCTCGTCGGCGTTCGACGGACCGACCGACGCCGGCGACGCGCAGCGCTGGATGGAGTTCAGCGGCAAGTCCGACCTGCTGATGTACGGGTCGGCGTATCCCCATTGGTCCACTACTCCGCCGCAGACCGTTGCCGAGGGCCTCGATCCCGCCCAACGCGACAAGGTGCTGTGGCGAAACGCCAGCGAGCTGTACGGGCTGAAGGAGCGTGTCCGATGACCACGATCGAACGGGTCGATTCGCCGACCGGTCATGACGACGAAATTGCGGTGAGCATCGTCGACACCGACGTGCACCCCTTGCCCGTCTCGACCGACGTGCTGAAGTCGTACGCGCCGCCCGAATGGGTGGACAAGATATGGCCGACCGGAAACGCCGTCACCCCGGTGCCGCATTTCTACGACACACCGGATTCGTACAAGACCATGTCGCTGCGCATGGATGCCGCCCCGCCAGGTGGCGGGTTCGCGGGCAGCGACCCGGAATTCGCCGCCAAGCAGTTGCTGCTCGACGCCGGCGTCAGCATCGCGACGCTGGAACCGATGTGTGACGCCCAGCTGCCACAGGCCGAACACGTTCTGAAGTCCGCCTACAACGACTGGCTTGCCGACGTCTGGCTCGACACGAACAACGAGCACGGCCGCTGGCGCGGATCGATCAGCGTCAGCGCGCAGACGCCCGAGCAGGCGGCGCGCGAGGTCGAACGGTGGGCGGGACACCCATACATGGCCCAGGTGCTGATGACACCGCAGACTCGTGGGATCCCCTTCGGCAACCCACATTTCGACCCGCTCTATGCAGCCGCGGCGCGCAACGGTTTCCCGGTCGCCACGCACCTGATGGGGCAGACACCGTTCGAGCTGATCCCGCTTTATCCCGTCGGCAACCCCGCGCACTGGCACGACTTCTTCGCGTCCTGGCCACTGCTATATGTCTCGCACCTGATGAGCCTGGTCTTCGACGGCGCTTTCGACCGCCACCCCGATCTGCGGGTGGTGTTCGTCGAAGGTGGCTTCACGTGGGCGATGCCGGTGATGTCGCGGATGGACCGCATCTGGGAAGCCCGCCGCGGCGACCTGCCGCACGTGCGGCGCCGTCCGTCGGAGTATGTGCGCGAACATGTTCGGTTCACCACCCAGCCGCTGGAAGATGCCGACACCGTGCAGTTCCGCGAGTACCTCGAGATGATGGACCTGGGCGACAACCTGATGTTCTCGACGGACTACCCGCACTGGAGCTACGACTCGCCAACCTATGCGATCAACCGATTCCCGGCCGACCAGCGCGAGCGGATCATGCGCGGCAACGCAACCGCTCTCTACGGGCTGCCGGCGACGGTTAAGGCGCTTCCCGGGGAACGGTGAATTCCGCCCGAGCTGAAGCGATACGTACCTCGTCTTTCACCACACGGAATCGCAGGTCTACCTTGAAGAAGGTTTCCGGCACGGTCCCGCGCCGGGACCGGACGAGCCCGCATGACGAGCCCGGAAGACGAGAAGGTATGACACAAACGAATCTGACGCGGCCACAGGGCCTTAACCGGATCGACCCCGTGCTCCGGGAGGCCGCCACCGCATTGGGCGTCGTCGAATTCCGCGCCGAGACACTGCCCGCCGAACGGGAGCACGCCGACCGGCTCGCAGCCGAGCGCGCCGCCGCGGTCGGCACCGCCGATGTGGCCGTCGAAACGCGCACCATCGCCGGGCCGGGCGGCCATGAGCTGAAGCTTCGCTTCTACCGGGGCCCCGACCTCGATCGAGCCGGGTCAGGTGCACCCCTTGTCCTATACGCCCACGGCGGGGGATTCGTGACCGGCAACCTGGACACCGATCATGCACCGTGCGTAGAGCTGGCCAAAGAAGGCGGATGCCTGGTGGTATCGGTGGACTACCGGCTCGCGCCGGAACACCCGTGCCCGGCTGCGTTGGACGATGTCGAGGCCGGCCTCTACTACGCCATCCGCAATTGCGCCGAGCTGAAGGTGGACGTCAACCGCATCGCCGTGATGGGCCGCGACGCGGGCGCGGCGCTGGTCGCGGGCCTGAGTCAGCGCATGTTCGATGACGAAGGCCCACAGATTCTGGTGCAGATCCTGCACCAGCCGATGCTCGATTCCGACGCCACCCAATCCCGGCGCGAGTTCCAGCGCACGCCGGGCCTCAATGGGCCGGCCGTGAGCCGGGCGTGGGGTCATTACCTCGGTCACGCGAGCGCCAACGGCCAGCACGTCCCCGCGCACCGCGCGAACCTCGAGGGCCTGCCGCCGACGTTCATCAGCTGCGCTGAGATCGATCCGTGCCGAGACGAAGCCATCGACTACGCGAACAGGCTGTTGCACGCCTACGTGCACACCGAATTGCACGTCATCGCAGCTGCATTCAACGGGTTCGACTCATTGGTTCCCGATTGGGTGGTTTCTCAGGAGAACCGGGCGCTGCACGCGCGTTCGCTGCGCCGTGTGTTCGCCATGTAACGCTGAGCAGCGCTATCGATGGAACTCCGGTATCTCTTACCGTAGTGCTCGTTGCTACCATCGAAAACGCCGGAGAACTCTCGACGAGAGGCAGCATGACCACACTCGACTCTCCCGAAAAGACGCTGTTCACCTCGACCACCCAGGCTTTTCTGGAAAAGGAAGCGCCGCTGCGGCGCGTGCGGGAGTTGCACGCCGCCGGGGTGTCGTTTGATCCGGCATGGTGGCGGCGCGCCGCGGAGCTCGGCTGGACGGGCCTCTTGGTACCGGAGGAGTTGGGCGGCGGCAGCGTCTCGGACAGCGGTTTGGCGGATCTGGCCATGGTCGCCGAACAGCTCGGCAAGACCGTGGCGCCCGGGCCGCTGTATCCGGTCAGCGTCGTACTGGCCGCGCTCGTCGAGTGTGCGGACTGGCAACCGCACACGGCCGTCATCGAGGCGCTGATGTCCGGTGAAACCGTGGCATCGTGGGCGGTTTCGGAGCCGGGCCAGGGGTGGGCGCCGCTGAATCCGTCGGTGACGGCCACCCCGACCGATTCGGGCTATCGCATCGACGGCACCAAGGACCGGGTCGAGGCCGGCGCGCAGAGCGCGGTGCTGCTGGTGGCGGCGCGCAGCGGTGAGGAGCTCCGGCAGTTTTTAGTACCCACGGACGCGCCCGGCGTCACGATCGAGCCCCAGCAGTCGGTCGACCTGGTCAAGCAATATTCCCGGGCGCATTTCGACGGTGTGATGGTGGATCGATCGGCGGCGGTCGGCACCGCCGCCGAGACGGCCACGCTGATCGACCGGCAGAGCCAAATCGCACAGACCCTGCAGTGCGCCGAGGTGGTCGGCGTCCTGCAGACGGTGTTCGACCTGACCGTCCAGTGGGCGTTGGACCGGCACACCTTCGGGCGCCCGCTGGCGTCCTACCAGGCCCTCAAGCACAAGTTCGCCGACATGAAGCTGTGGCTGGAAGCCTGCCGAGCCACCACGGCCGCGGCGGTCGCCGACGTCGCCGCCAACTCACCCGGGGCGGGCCTGTCGGCCAGCATCGCCAAGTCCTACGTGGGCGAGATGGCCGGCCAGATCGTCCAGGCCTGCGTGCAGATGCACGGGGGCATCGGCGTCACCTGGGAACACGACCTGCACCTCTACCTGCGCCGAATCACGTTGTACCGCTCCATGTTCGGAACACCGGAGGAACACAACCTGCGCGTGTATGAACACGAGAAGGCGGGTCGTTCCAACAAATGACGCCGACCGAATCCGTTACCGAGTTCGCGGCCCGGGCCAGGGAATGGCTGGCGGGCAACATGCCCCGCATCGATCCCGAGTGCCCACCGCCCGCCCCGCGCGACGACGAACGATCCTGGCTGCGGGCAAGAGAACTGCAAAAGCGGCTGTACGAAGGCGGATTCGCCGGGATCTGTTTCCCGCGCGAGTACGGTGGCCTCGGCCTGGACTACGAGTATCAGAAGGCATTCGACGCGGAGACCATCGACTATGAGATGCCGCTGATCCTCAACACCCCCACGTTCACCATCTGCTGCGCCACGCTGCTCGACACCGGCAGTGAGGATCAGAAGAAGCAACACATCGCGGCGGCGCTGCGCGGCGACGAGGTACTGGTGCAGCTGCTGTCCGAGCCGAGCGGCGGATCCGACCTGGCCGGCGTCCTGACCCGGGCCGAGCGCCAGGGCGACCGCTGGGTACTCAACGGCGCCAAGACGTGGAGCACAAGCGCGTTCGCCGCTGACTACGGACTGTGTCTGGCCCGCACCAACTGGGATGTGCCCAAGCACGAGGGCTTGACGATGTTCCTGGTGCCCATCGCTCATCCGGGAATTACGTTGCGGCGCATCACCATGCTGAGCGGTTCCACCGAGTTCTGCGAGGAGTTCCTCGACGGGGTGGACGTCGGCGACGACGCCGTCGTTGGGGAGGTCAATAACGGCTGGGCGGTGGCGTCGCGGCAGCTGTACCACGAGCGCCGGGCGGTGGGACAGGGCTCCGAATTCGCCAGTGGCAGCGGCAGCGAGGGCGGCAACGCGAATCCCGTTGACTACGTGGCCCTCATCGAGAAGACGGGTCAGGCCGGGAACGAACGCGTGCAGCAGATGGCCGGGCGCGCACTCGTACAACGTGCGGTGGCCGAGCAGCTGATCGGTCACGTCTACCGCAGCGTCCGAGATGGCACACTGCCGCCGGCCGCCGGCACACTCATCAGGCTGTTCCACGCCGAGACCGTGTTCGTGGATGTCGACACCGCCATGGCGATCGCGGGAAGTGCCGCCGTGGTCGGAGAACCCGGCGACGGCCTGGAAACCGGTCTGCGCTACCTGGCCCGCCAGACCGTCGCGATGGGCGGCGGCACCACGGAGATGGCGCGCAACGTCATCGGCGAGCGGGTGCTTGGCTTTCCGCGGGAATACGCAGCCGACCGGGGCGTGCCGTTCAAACAGGTGCGGCACGGCCGGCGATCCGACCGGCCCTAGCCCTCGGCGACGAGATTCTCGGCGAGCCCGCCGGCCACTGGGAGTTGTACCAGCGACAAGACATGGTGCGCCGGGCTCCCCGGCGGGGCCACCAGCACATACTCACTGCCCTGTCGTTGTGCGCGGTCGCGCGCGGCCGCCAGCGCGCTGACGCCGGCCGACCCGAGCTGGGTAACGGCGCTGAGATCGATGGTCAACGGCGCTACGCCGGAACGGCTTTCGACCGCGATCTGGCGATCCAGTGTGGAGGCGGTGGTGGAGTCGACGTCGCCGCTGACGACGATGCGGCCCGGTTCGGTGACCACGGAGACGAATTCGGAGTTCGTCGACCGCTGCTGCCGATCGGCCCGGCTGACGAGTGTGTCCGTGACGAAATTGGCGGGCCGCGACAGGCGGTGCGTCAAGCTGGCGGTGGTTCCGCCGGGCCCGTGAGTGACTTGGGCACTGGATACCAGGGCTTCGGCCATGGCAAGGCCGCGGCCGCGACCCTGCTCGCCTTCGCGATGATCCTTCCACTGCCCATGGTCGATGACCGACGCGTACAGGTTGCCGTCTCCGGCCAGCGACGCCTCCACGACGACCCCGTCGGGAACCTCTGTGGCGTAACCGTGTTCGACCGCATTCTCGACGAACTCCGAGATCGCGTGCACGATGTCGGAAATGTCATCGGGGGCGGCGCCGACCTCGGAGAGCCACTGACGCAGGCGGGAGCGAATCGCGCGTGCGGCATGAATCGTTGCATCCAGCGTCATCTGGAGCGGTGGTGGCGGTGTACGCCGTTGCGCCGCAAGCAGTGTGATGTCGTCGCTGTAGCCGGTTGACCGCAGCAGCAGTTCCAGCGTCTCCGAACAGATGCGGTCGATGGGCCGCCCCCAGGACTCGATCACGAACCCGCCCTGGCCACCGGCGATGTTGGCTGCCAAGTCGGCGAATTCGGCGGTGCTGGCCACCAGCGGCCGGCCGGGACGTTCGATAAGACCGTCGGTGTAGAGCATGACCGCGTCGCCCACGCCCAGGAATTCGGTGCGCACCGGGAAACCGGTGCCGCTGCCCAGCGGACCGGCGCCGGACGGCTCAAGGTAACGCGAATCGCTGTCCGAACCGACGAGCAGCGGCGGCGGGTGCCCGGCCGTGCAGTACTGGAATTCACCTGTGCCGAAGTCGAGCGACCCCACGCACACGGTGGCCGACCTCGAGCCGGGCACATGTTCGTGGAAGCGGTCGACCGCCGCCAGCGCCTCGGCGAGCGGGTATCCCGCCACAATCTGCATCCGCAGCGCCGTGCGCAATTGCGACATCACCGCGGCCGCCTCGACGCCATGGCCGACGACGTCGCCGACGATGAGCACCAGCCGATCCCCAAGGGGGATCGCGTCAAACCAGTCGCCACCGGCGGCCGTGTCCTCCGCGGCGACGAGGTATTCGGCGGCCACGTCGGCGCCCGGAACGACGGGTACCGACGGCGCCAACAGTGCCTGCTGCATGACGGTGGCCGAGTCGCGCACGTTGCGGTACCGCTCGGACAACTCCTGCATGCGCGACTCGGCGGCCAGCCGCGCCCGCACCCGGTCGGTCACGTCGACGAAGGCGAGCTGTACCCCCTCGATCGAGCCGTCGTCGCCGCGCCGCGCCGTGACGATGAAGTCGAAGAAGTGCTCTTGTGCCGTCCCCGAGCCCTCGAAGTCGGCTTGTACCCGCCACTCGCTTCCCGATTGCGGTTCGCCCGTCTCGTAGACCCGGTCGAACATTTGCAAGATCTGCTGGCTCTCCAGCTCGGGGTAGACCTCCCGCACCAGGAGCCCGATGCTGTCGATCGGCGGACTGAGCGCTCGGTAAGCGGCGTTGACCGCGACGAATCGGTGGTCGGGCCCTTCGAGGCCAACCAAAAGCGCGGGGACATTCTCGAAAATGCGGCGGACGTCGTCGGCCGCGCCCACGGTCTTGTCCCAGTTTCTTTCGGCCGCCATTGACCGTTCCTCCTACGGACCCCTTCTCGGGCTGAGTCCCGCAAGCTGGTCACAAAGCGCTGAGCACTCGCCAGGCACAGACAGTAAGAGTATCAATGGCAGTCGCATGCTCGATGCAACAGTTTCCCAGCGTGGCGCGGGCCGGCTCGAGCTCGGCAATTTAACCAGGACGGTTTGTAATTAATCAGCGTGGGTACCACGCTCGCATGGTCAATGTCGTCCCGCGGCGGTCGATCTCGATTTGGCGAAGCATCGTGACCTCACCGGTGCTCACCCTGAACGGCTGGGTTGCCTTCAACCTGCCGCGAACGGTGACCGCGTTGGGCGGCTCGCTGTTGGTGGGCCTGGTGGCGGTGCATGCCTACGTTTGGATCAGGGAACCGGGCGTTCCCTGGTCCTTCGCCGTCTACTCGGCTTTGCTGGCAGTCTGTTGCCTGACGGCCGCGGCCGCGATGATGTTCGCCTTCAAACCGCGTGTGCCACAGGCGGGGTGGTACCTCGGCAGCTTGGTCTGCCTGGCTTTCCTGGCGGTCTACCTGGTCAGCCGCTGGGTCAGCCTGCCGGGGCTGGAGTCGCTGACCGGCCAATGGGATCTGGCGCCGGGCACATTCGCTTTGGTGTTCGCCGCCGCGTTCATCGCGGTGCACACGACGGTGCTGTCCGGCGTCAACGTGGCCTACCCGCAACGGCAGCAGTGGTACGACTGACTGGAGCCCAGGCATGACGACACTCGACTACCCGGCGTGGCTGCGAGTGGACCATTGGCTCAACGTCCTGTTCGTCACCCTGATCATCCGCAGCGGCATCGAGATCCTCGGCACCCACCCGAAGTTGTATTGGCACGACGACAGCAAACCTGGCAGCGAATGGGCGCGCTTCACCCGCAAGGTCATGCCGCGCAACCGGTTATACGACACCCTCGACGAAGAAGAGTCCTACAGCTCGCTCGTTGCGCTGCCCGGTCACAAGAAATTGGGTATGGGTCGGCATTGGCACTTCTTCACGGTGATCTGCTGGATTCTGCTCGGGTTCTCCTACTACGTCCTGCTATTCGCGACTGGCCAATGGCATCGATACTGGCCTTATTCGTGGTCGATTTTTCCCGAGGCGGCCAATGACATCGTCACGTACATGTCGTTCAACCTGCCGCCGCTGCTCCCCGGCGAGCCGTTGGACGCCATTCAGAAGCTGACCTATGCGGGGGTCGTGTTCATCCTCGCGCCATTCCAGATCCTGACTGGGGCCGCGCAGTCGCCGGCGATCGAGGCGCGCTTTCCCTGGTATGTGCGGATGTGGGGCGGCCGGCAGTGGGCTCGAAGCCTGCATTTCCTGGGGTTGGTGGCCTTTGTCGTCTTCATCCTGATCCACCTGTCGATGATCTTCTTCTGGGGCTGGGGCCAACTGACGGCGTCGATGATCTTCGGCTCCGTGCGCAACATCAATTGGGCGACGGCGTGGTCGCTGATGATCATCGGAGCGATCGTCGCCGTCCACGTCGCCGCCACCAAATGGAGCCTCCGCCATCCCGTGCAGGTGCACCGCATACTCGGCGCCGTGGTTACCGGTGCCCGGCTGCTCTTGCTGCGTCCGCTGAACTCCCGGCAGGACTATCCGGTCCGCAAGTTGACCAAAGATCACCGGGTGAACGGAAAGCCACCCGCCAGTGCGGAATACAAAGTGATGGCGGTCCACAACTTCGTCGACTGGCGGCTACCGGTCGGTGGGCTCGTCGAAAATCCAGTGACGTTGGACTTGGCCGCGTTGCGAGCGCTGGGCGAGCGGCAGACGCAGCGGACGATGCACAACTGCGTGCAAGGCTGGACCAGTATCGGCGAGTGGAGCGGAATTCTGCTGGCCCAGCTGGCGGATGTGGTGCGGCCGTTGCCGCAAGCCAAATACATCTGCTTCCTCAGCATGCAGGAGACTGGGCGTGACGAACCCGCGGCAGAGAGACCGGGGGGCCAATTCTACGAGGTGATGGACCTCGAACTCGCTTACAAACCGCAGACGCTGCTGGCGTATGAGATGAACGGGCGGCCGTTGCCCATCAAACATGGCGCACCGCTGCGATTGCGGGTGGAGACGCAGGTCGGATTCAAGATGGTCAAGTGGATCAACGGGATTGAGTTCATCAACGATTATTCCGGCATCGGTAAAGGTCTGGGTGGCTGGCGTGAGGACCATGTCCACTACGACAAAGACGTGGAGATTTGACATGACCGATGGCGATCCGATGGTGCGGCCGGAACTATTCGCCCTGAATTCCGCTGCGCAGCATCGTGTTATGGAAAATATTTCCGCCAAGGGCGGTCACTGCGAGGCGTGCGGCGGAACCGAGTTCGAGGTCGGGCACGCCTTATATCTGGGATTTCTGTTCCTCAACGAGGACGACGACGCCTACATGGTGGCGCTGACGTGCCGCAATCCGGATTGTCCGAAGCCGCGCACCGGAATCGTGTTGCCGGAGAGGGACTTTCTCAGCCTGGGAACCTCGGCTTCGGAGAACGCGACCGCATCCTGAGGCGGCGGCGTCCCTTTGCCGGCGCGATCTGATCGCCGGGCAGCGCCGGGCGCGGCAGCCCGAACCTTTCGGCGATACCGGAAACCCCGCGGAGATCCTCACATAGCGACCGGAACCGGCGCTCGTCCGTGTCCTCGAGCAGACCGAGCGAGCTGTAGTGCACCAGGCGGGGTAGCCGCCCAGCCAGTGCCGCGCCCCAACGGACGCTGAAGTCGTAAAGTTCGCCGTCGTCGACCGAATCCTTTCGGCCCAAAACCTCGAGGGCCGCAATTTCCTCGGCGAGAAACTCGACGTCGGCGTCGATGCTGACCGGTGCCCGGCCTTCCGATGCCACGCTCATCTGTCCTCCCGTCCCTCTGATCCCGCAAGGGCGGGTACCCAGTTTCATCGGCGCCATCGCGCTCAGCCCGCTGGGAGGAAGAATTTGGCGCTGCAGGGTGTGCGCCGAACAGCTCAGGCTGAGACGGGTTTCTTAGCCGGCGCCGACACCTTCATCAGCTTCATCAGGTTGCCGCCCATGATCTTTGCGATGTCCGCCTCGTCGAAGTCGGTGAGCTCGTCGACGAAGGAGATGGGGTCCTTCAGGCCTTCGGGATGCGGCCAGTCCGAGCCGAACAGCACTCGGTCGGTACCCACCATCTTGACGATCTCGGTGAACCGGTCCTCCCAGAACGGGGTGATGTAGACGCAGCGCTTGAACGCCTCGATGGGATCCTCGCTGAAGGACTGCGGCATCTTCTTGTAGACGCCCTTGAGGCCCTTGAACAGGTCCGGTACCCAGTCGGCGCCGTTTTCGATCGACAAGATCCGCAGCTCGGGGTTGCGAGACAGCGCGCCGTGGCAGACCAGCGCACCCATCGCGTCCAGGATCGGCCGGTGGCCCATCGCGAAGCTCCGGAACGCGGTCGGCTTGAACGGCAGGAACTCGTCGCCCGGCTCCCACACGTTCGCGAATTCCGAGTAACCGCTGTCCGAGGCGTGCATCGAGACCGGGAGTTCGGCCTTGACGCAGGCCTGCCAGAACGGGTCGAACTCCTCGAGGCCGAACGAGCGGCTGCCCTTGAAGCCGGGCACCGGCGCGGGCCGGACCAGCACCGTGCGGGCACCGCGCTCCAGGACCCACTCGAGTTCTTCGAGCGCCCGCTCGACGATGGGCAGGGTGATCACCGGGGTGGCGAAGATGCGGTCCTTGTAGTTGAACGACCACTGCTCATACATCCATTCGTTGAGCGCGTGGATGACGTCGTGGGTCATCTCCGGGTCGTCCTTCATGCGCTCTTCGACCAGGCTGGCCAGCGTCGGGAACATCAGGGCGTAGTCGATGCCGAGCTCGTCCATGACCTCCAGCCGCGCGCCGGGTTCGCGGAAGGCGGGGATGGCCTTCATGGGCTCGCCCAGGATCTCCCGGTAGCTCTTGCCCTGCGCGCCGTTGCGGAAGTAGTCCTCCTGGGCGCCCGGCTTGGCGACCTTCTCGAAGGTCGGGTTCGGGATGTACTCGCTGATGTGGCCGCGCACCACGATCTTGGTGCGACCGCGCACCTGCACGTAGTCGATGACGTTCTTGCGCTTCTCGGGAAGGTACTTGGTCAGCGCCTCTTGCGGCTCGTACATGTGGTTGTCCGCGTCGAACACGGGGAAGGAAAGTTCGCGAGACGGCATGGCGATCTCCTTGCGGAAGTACTCGGGTTCTCTGTAGGTGGTAATGACGTTACCACTTTGGCCCCGTCGCGTGTAGCGCCGCCAGTCGGCTCGGTCGCCGCGCTGGCGTGACGTTCGTCGTCGGCGGCTAAGCGTCCGGCCAGTTGGGAAGCTTCGGCGTCGCCCCGTTAATGACGGCGAAATTCACCGTCGCGGTCGCGGCGAGCTCATCGTCGGCCTCGCCGTAGATGTCCACCTGCATCACCATCGCCCGTCGCCCGGACCGCAGCATCCGGGGCACGGCGAAGGCGGAGCCCTGCCGGATCGGGCGCAGGTAACGAATGAAGAGGTCCGCCGTCGTCATCGTCGTGTCCGGCTGCAGGTAGTCCAGCCCGAATTGTCCGCCCGCCACGTCGACGAGTGTCGCGACCAGGCCGCCCTGCAGTGCGCCGGAAGTGTTGACGACGGCCGGGCTGACCGGCATCGTCATCGCGAATTCGCCATCGCGGGTTCCCGGCCGCATGCCGATCTGCGCGAACAGTTCGCTCAGCGACGGCGTGCTCGAATCTTCGTCGCCGTCCCGGATACCCAGAGCGCGACTGCAGAAGTCATACAGTTGACCGACGTCGACCGGAGCTCCGTTCAATTCCGTTCCCAGCCAATGCAATCGCTGTGCCCCCATCACCGTCTGCATGACGATGGCGGCCGCCGCCCCGACGTCCACTCCCGGGTTGAAGACGCCCTCGGTGATGCCCTGGCCCACGATGTCGCGAATGAGTCGATGCAAGGGTGAGAGCACTCGGGCGTAGTCGCGTGGACGGGTCTCGGCCAGATGTTGGTTATAGAGGGTCAACGCGCGATTGAGGCTGTCTTGGGTGGTCGATTCCGGTTGCTGGCTGATGCGATCGATCACCAGCTTCAGCGCCGCGGTGCTGTCCAGCCCGTCGGTCTCGGCGCGCCACGTCTGAACCGATTGGGCGATGGTCCGGTCGAACAGCGCGAGCAGCAGCTCGTCTTTGCTGCTGAAATGCTGGTAAAAGGCGCGCAGCGACGTTTTGGAGCGGGCGACGACCTCCTGCACGGTGAAGTCGGTGCGTCCCGTCTCGCCCAATATCTCGACGGCCGTTTTGATGAAGCGGTCGCCGCGGGTCACTTCGACGTCGTCGCCAAGGTCGGTCATGAGCGATTCGTCCCCTTCCTTGGCGCGGTGCGCGCTATGAGAATGAGGTTACCGTGGGCACCCGGTGTATCCGAGAAACCGTGGTTTCCGTCCCGTTCGTGGTTCCGGGCAGGCGCGCGTCGTATCGGCGGCGTGCTGTCACGATCCGCTCTACCAGCCGCGATTCAGGGATTAGGCTGCTGGAATGACAGCGAGCGTGTCCGGGAAGGTTGCATTCGTCACCGGCGGCGCGTCTGGCATCGGCGCGGCGTTGACCACTGCGCTGGTCGACGGGGGCGCCGAGGTCTGGATCGCCGATCGGCAGATCGGCCCTGCGCGGGAGTTCGCGCAACGCCTCAGCAGCGGCGGTGGTAAGGCGCACGCGACCGAGCTTGATGTGCGCGACTACCCATCGTTTGAGCGCGCCGTCGCCGAGGCGGTGCAGCAATCCGGGCGGATCGACTACTTGTTCAACAATGCCGGCATCGGAGTCGCCGGTGAGGTCGACAAATACACGCTCGACGACTGGAACGACGTCTTCGACGTGAACCTGCGCGGTGTCGTGCACGGTATCCAAGCGGTGTATCCGATCATGATCCGGCAGCACTCCGGTCGTATCGTGAACACGGCCTCCATGGCCGGTCTCATGACGACCGCGGGCCAGGCAAGCTACACCGCCACCAAACACGCCGTCGTCGCGTTGTCGAAATCGTTGCGGCTAGAGGCCGAGCGCCACGGGGTGCAGGTCTCGGTGCTCTGCCCCGGAGTGATCCGGACCCCGATACTTACCGGCGGCAAGTACGGACGGACTGATATGGCGGGCATCAGCAACGAGGAAATCCTCGATATGTGGGAGCGGCTGCACCCGCTGGCGCCTGAAAAGTTTGCCGAGCGCGCGCTTCGCGCCGTGTTGCGAGGAGACGCGATCATCGTGGTGCCCGCGTGGTGGAAGGCGTTTTGGTACCTCGAGCGGCTCTCGCCCGCGTTGTCGATGCGAGCCGCAAAAGGAATGCTCAAGCGCGTTCGTGCAATGGAGCAGGCCTCGGCGCCGTCGGCGGGTTGACGATCGGCCTGGGCGCCGCAATGACCTTTGCGCCGTGCCGATGGTCGATCCCAAACCTGGTGTGTGACTGAGGATTACGACGAAATCGCGATGGACTTGGGTTCCAGGTAGCTGTCGATTCCCTCGGGTCCCAGTTCCCGACCGTAGCCGCTGCCCTTGACACCGCCGAACGGAGCGAACGGGTCCATGGTGTAGCCCTGGTTGATCCCGAGGGTGCCGCTGCGCACCCGGGCGGCGATCGACAGAGCCCGCTCGGTGTCAGCGCTCCATACCGATCCGGCCAGGCCGTAGTCGGAGTCGTTGGCGATTGCGACCGCGTCGTCCTCGTCGCGATAGGGGATGACGGTGAGCACGGGGCCGAAGATCTCTTCGCGGGCGATGCGCATGCCGTTATCGGCGGAAGCGAAGAGGGTCGGCGCGACGTACCAGCCGCGGTCGAGGCCGTCTGGCATGTGAGCCCCGCCGGTGACGAGCTGCGCGCCTTCGTCCTGGCCGATCTGGATGTAATTGCGGACGCGATTCTGTTGGCGGCGGGACACCAGCGGGCCCAGCTGGGTGCCCGGGTCGCTGGGATCACCCACCCGCAGACTGGTCATCTCCGCTGCGAGTGCGTCGACATACTCGTCGTGTCGGTGCTGGGGGACCAGCAGGCGGGTCAAGGCGTTGCAGATTTGCCCGCTGTTCGACAGGCTGGCCGACCGCACTCCGGTGGCGACCGTCTCGGGTGCGGCGTCATCGAGGACGATGGCGGCCGATTTGCCGCCGAGTTCCAGACTGACCTTCGTGAGGTTCGCCGCGCACGCGGCCGCCACGGCCCGCCCCGCGGCCGTCGATCCGGTGAACGACACTTTGTCCACCCCGGGGTGCGACACCAGGAGTTCGCCGACGGCGCTGTCGCCGGGCAGGAAACTGACCACGCCGGGCGGCAGGTCGATTTCATCGAGAATCTGCGCCAAAAGCAATGCGTCCAAGGGTGATTCGGGCGCGGGCTTCAGCAGGACCGCGCACCCGGCGAGCAGCGCGGGCACCAGTTTGGTGGTGATGAGGAATTGGGGCATGTTCCACGGCACGATCGCGGCGACGACGCCAACGGGTTCCTTGTGCACCTGCACGTCGGCACCGAAGAAGCCGCGGCGCGACTCCTTCCAGGTGTGGCGCTCGGCCAGGTCGCAGAATGCGCGCATCATCATCGCGGGCAGGCCGACTTGGGCGCGCTGGGCGAAGGTGATGGGAGCGCCGATCTCGGCCGTGATGATGCCGGCCATCTCCGCGCGCCGCTGGTCGTAGGCGTCGGCGAGTCCCCGGATCGCGGCGATCCGCTCGGCGGGGGTGGTGCGGCTCCAGGCTCCCGAGTCGATCGCCGCGCGTGCGGCCTTGACCGCCGCCTCGACGTCCGCGGGTTCGGCAGCGGCCACCTCGGCGATGGATTCCTCGGTGTGTGGGGATATGACCTCGAATACCCCACCGTGCGACAGCACCGAGCGGCCCGGAGCGATCCGCAACCCATGGTCTTGCTCCATCGAAAGACTCCCATCGGCAATATCAACTACTTGCGATTATGTCGTGGAGCATATACCGTCGGCCCCGACGGGGTCCTGCGGAATCACTGAAACCGGTGGCCGCGCGGCCATTCGGAGTGAACCGGCCGTCGGGCGGCCCGTGTGACATCGGATCGGATAGGAGCGTTCATGGCTCGATTCCCCAAGCCGCCGGAGGGCAGCTGGACGCAGCATTATCCCGAGCTGGGAACCGGACCGGTCTCGTATGAGGATTCCATCAGCCCGGAAATCCACGAGTTGGAACGAGAGGCCATCTTCAAGCGCGCCTGGCTCAATGTTGGTCGCGTTGAACGTCTTTCGCGTACTGGCAGCTACTTTACCAAGGAGCTCAAGGCCGTCAACACCTCGATCATCCTGGTGCGCACCAGATCCGGGGAGATCAAGGCGTATCACAACGTGTGTCGGCACCGCGGGAACAAGTTGGTGTGGAATGACATGCCGCTCGAGGAGACCAGCGGTGTGTGCCGCCAATTCACCTGCAAATACCACGCCTGGCGGTACGACCTGGACGGCAACCTGACGTTCGTGCAGCAGGAGGAGGAGTTCTTCGACCTCGACAAGAGCCGCTACGGGTTGGTGCCGGCGCATTGCGAGGTCTGGGAAGGCTTCATCTTCGTCAACTTCGCCAAGCATCCCGAACAGTCGCTGCGGGAGTTCCTCGGGCCGATGGTCACCGCGCTGGAGGGGTATCCGTTCGACCGGATGACCTCGCGCTGGCACTACCGCTCGGAGGTCAAGGCGAACTGGAAGCTCTACATGGACGCGTTCCAGGAGTTCTATCACGCCCCCGTGCTACACGCGAACCAGTCGCCAACCGCCTACTCAAAAGCGGCCGCCGAGGCCGGTTTTGAGGCCCCGCATTACCGATTGGAAGGCCCGCATCGGCTGGTCAGCACGTCGGGAGTGCGGGCGTGGGAGATGGCGGCGGAGATGCGCAAGCCGATCGAGGACATCTGCCAGAGCGGCCTGTTCGGTCCATGGGACAAGCCGGATCTCGGGAAGATGCCCGCCGGGCTCAACCCGGCGAAATGCGATCCGTGGGGGCTGGACTCCTTCCAGCTCTTCCCCAACTTCGTGATCCTGTTCTGGGGACAGGGTTGGTATCTGACGTACCACTACTGGCCAACCTCCTACAACTCCCACCTCTTCGAGGGGACGTTGTATTTCGCGCAGCCGCGCACTCCGCGCGAACGCGTCGCCCAGGAACTCGCGGCCGTTTCGTTCAAGGAATACGGCCTGCAGGACGCGAACACGCTCGAGGCGACTCAGAGCATGGTCGAGTCGCGGGTCATCGATCGGTTCCTGCTCAACGACCAGGAGATCCTGCTCCGGCACTTGCACAAGGAAACCGCGGCGTGGATCGATCGGTATCGCCGCACCGCTACGGCGTGGGTGTGACCGCGATGTCTCCCATGCTGCCAACCGAATTCGCCGACCTGGAGCAATTCACGGACTGGTGTCTGCCTTCCGAACCGGAGCGCTACGCCAAGAGGCTGGCGAGCACGATGACGGAGATGAAGGCCTTTTACGACGCGATCACGCCCCGCGCGGAAGAGGCCCTCGCGTACTGCGACAAGTTCTCCCTCGACGACTTGCCCGATGATGTGCTGAATCTCATGCATCTGCTGTATTCGATGATCATGGTGTCGTTTCCGGTGGAGTGCTGGAAGCAACCGCGGGTGCCCGACTCCGGTGCGTCCACCCTGGATTGCGTGTCCGAGCCCGTACCATGACCACCGTCCTGCGGGCGGCGCGGTGGGGTGACGTGATCGACGGCCAGGTTCGCTCACCCGCCGTCGTGGTGGTAGAGGGTGAGCGCATCGCCGCCATCAATCCCGAAGGCGGCGTGCCGGATTGGGCGACGGTCATCGACCTGGGCGACGTGACGCTGCTGCCGGGCCTGATGGATATGGAACTCAACCTGCTGATCGGCGGCCCCGGTGGGCCGGAGGGCTTGCCGTCGCCGATGCACGGTGTCCAGGACGATCCGGCCTATCGCACTTTGCGTGGTGCGGTCAATGCGCGCACCACCCTGGAGGCGGGTTTCACCACCGTGCGCAACCTGGGGCTGATGGTGAAGACCGGCGGCTACCTGCTCGACGTTGCGCTGCAGCGCGCCATCGACCAGGGCTGGCACGCCGGCCCCCGCATCTATCCCGCCGGCCACGCCGTCACCCCTTACGGCGGACACCTGGATCCGACGGTTTTCCAGCGGCTCGCGCCCGGCATCATGCCGCTGTCGGTGGCCGAGGGCATCGCCAACGGTGTCCCGGACGTGATCGCTTGTGTCCGTTACCAGATTCGCCACGGGGCGAAGCTGATCAAGGTGTCGGCCTCCGGCGGGGTCATGTCCCACAGCACGGCCCCGGGAGCCCAGCAGTACTCCGGCGCCGAGTTCGCCGCGATCGCCGACGAAGCCCACCGGGCCGGCGTGCGGGTGGCGGCGCACGCCGTCGGCGACAGCGCGATCCAGGCGTGCATCCGAGCCGGCATCGATTGCATCGAACACGGATTCCTGGCCAGCGACGAGACCATCCAGATGATGGTCGACCACGGCACCTTCCTGGTCTCCACCACGTATCTGACCGAGGCGATGGCGGTCGACCGGATCGCACCGGAGCTGCGCAAGAAAGCCGAAGAGGTGTTCCCGCGGGCGAAAGCCATGCTGCCGAGGGCGATTGCCGCCGGAGTGCGGATCGCGTGCGGCACCGACGCGCCGGCGATTCCGCACGGCCACAACGCCAAGGAGCTGGGCGCGCTGGTGAAGCGCGGCATGACGCCGATGCAGGCGATCCGGGCGGCCACGGTCGTGGCCGCGGAGCTCATCGATGCCGACGAAGAACTGGGCCGACTGGCGCCCGGCTACCTCGCCGACATCATCGCCGTACCCGGCGATCCCGCGCAGGACATCGACGCCACACTCGACGTGCCGTTTGTCATGAAGGGCGGCGAGGTTTTCAAACAGGGAGGCAACCATGGAACTCACCGATAACATCCTGTGGTTGCTCAAGCAGGCTTTCTATTACTCGCTGACCACCATCAACGACGCGATGCGAGTGCACGGTGTCAGCACTGCCCAGATCGGCGTGTTGCGCCAACTCGCCAATGAGCCCGGCCTTTCCGGCGCCGAACTGGCCCGCCGCCTGCTGATCAGCCCGCAGGGGGTTCAGCTCGCGCTGACCGCGCTGGAGCGCCGCGGCCTGGTGGAAAGAAAGCGCGATCCCCAGCACGGCCGCATTCTGCAGGCCTACCTCACGGGGGAGGGCCGCAAAGTCGCCGCAACGGTCGTCAACGACGCGATCGCCGCTCACGAAGAGGTGTTCGGTGTCCTCAGCGAGCAGGAGCAGCAAACCCTGCGTGAACTGCTGGGCCGCGTGGTCGAAAAGGGCACCGGCCACGAGCTTTTCAACGACCGCGTGGAGAACTAGGGGCCGATTCTCTAGTACTTGATATTAATCGCAAGTAGTTGATACTGTTCGAGAGATGCCAGAGCCCAGAGCGACCGCCGCGTCGGGGTCGCACGATAGCGACGGGGTCGTGACCGAGGAAGTGACCATAGAGCTGGACCGGCGCGCCACGACGGTGCCCTACAGTGCGGGCGATACCTTGCTGCAGACCGCCCGCATGGCGGGCTTGGCCGCGCCGTCCTCGTGCGAAACCGGTTCCTGCGCAACCTGCATGGCGCGGCTGACGCAGGGCAGCGCCCGAATGCTCAACAACGACGCACTCGATGACGACGAGGTGGACGACGGGTGGGTCCTGACCTGCCAGGCGTTGCCGACCAGCCGCACCGTACGCGTGGTCTACGAGTGAAGGGGAGAACAACCGCAATGGGGCGCAGTCGATGAGCCGGGTGGCCGTGGTGACGGGCGGCGCCTCGGGTATGGGCGAAGCCACCTGCCACGAATTGGGCCGGCGGGGACACAAGGTCGCGGTCCTGGACGTCAACGAGCAAGCGGCGCAGCGTGTCACCGAGGATCTGCGTGCCGAGGGTGTCACCGCGATCGGAGTGGGTGCCGATGTCACCGACCGGCCCGCGCTCGAGCAGGCATTCGCCAAGGTCCGCAGCGAGTTGGGCCCGGTCACCGTGTTGGTGACCAGCGCCGGGCTGTTCGGCTTTTCGGCCTTCGCCGACATCACCGCCGAATCGTGGGCGCGGATCATCGACGTCAATCTGACCGGGACGTTTCATTGCTGCCAACTTGCGCTCCCGGACATGGTCGATGCGAATTGGGGCAGGATCGTCATGATCTCGTCGTCAAGCGCTCAACGTGGCTCACCGTTCGCCGCCCATTACGCGGCGTCCAAAGGCGGTGTGATCACCCTGACCAAATCGCTTGCACGCGAATATGCCTCGCACGGGATTACCGTCAACAACATCCCGCCGTCGGGCATCGAAACGCCGATGCAGCATCAGGGGCAGGCGGCCGGTTACCTGCCGTCCAACGACCAGATCGCCGCCAACATCCCGCTGGGCTATCTGGGCACCGGGGCTGACGTCGCCGCTGCGGTGGGATTCCTGTGTTCGCAGGAAGCCAGATTCATCACCGGCCAGGTTTTGGGCGTCAACGGCGGAGCGGTGTTGTGACGTCGATCAGGAGGTTCAGATGACGCGATCGGGCAGGCCACCGGAGGGATCCTGGACCGAGCACTATCCCGAACTGGGCACCGGCCCGGTGTCATTCGGCGACTCCACGTCGCCGGAGTTCTACGAGCTCGAACGCGAAGCGATCTTCAAACGCGCCTGGCTGAACGTCGCCAGGGTCGAGGAGTTGCCCCGCGTCGGCAGCTACCTCACCAAAGAGCTCGAGGTGGTCCGGAGTTCGGTCATTCTGGTGAAAGCGCGAGACGAACGCATCCGCGCCTTCTACAACGTCTGTCGTCACCGGGGAAACAAGCTGGTGTGGAACGACTTTCCCGCCCAGGAAACCCGAGGCACCTGCCGGCAATTCACCTGCAAGTACCACGGGTGGCGTTACGACCTCGAGGGGGCGTTGACATTCGTGCAGCAGGAATCCGAATTCTTCGACCTCGACCCGTCCGACTACGGGCTGCGACCCGTGCACTGTGACGTCTGGAATGGGTTCGTCTTCATCAACTTCGACGCCCAACCCCGACAGAGCCTGCGCGAATTCCTCGGGCCTATGGTCACGGGTCTCGACGGGTACCCGTTCGAAAAATTGACCGAACGCTACGAGTGGGTGGCGCACAACAACAGCAACTGGAAGATCTTCGCCGACGCGTTTCAGGAGTACTACCACGTACCTTCGCTGCATCCGCAACAAGTGCCTCCCTACGTGCGCGACCCCAACGCCGGATTCACCTGTGGGCACTTCCAGCTCGACGGTCCGCACCGGCTGGTGTCGACCGCCGGGCGGCGGCGGTGGCTGCTGCCTCCCGAGTACATGTATCCGATCGAGCGGACCACCCAGAGCGGGCTGGTCGGCCCGTGGCGCACACCGGATATCGGTGCGCTACCGCCTGGCCTCAACCCGGGCGGCATCGAGCCATGGGGCATCAGCAATTTCCAGATCTTCCCCAACATCGAAATATTGATCTACGGCGGCTGGTATCTGCTCTACCGGTATTGGCCCACCTCACACAACACGCATCGCTTCGAGGGCTATACCTACTTCCACCCGGCCCGCAGCGTGCGCGAACGCATCGAACACGAAGTGGCGTCGGTGGTGCTCAAGGAGTTTGCGCTGCAGGACGCGGGGATGCTCGGTGGCACGCAGGCCGCACTGGAATACGGAATCGTCGATGCGTTTCCACTCAACGACCAAGAAATCCTGGTACGCCACCTGCACAAGGTCGTCACCGACTGGGTCGACGCGTACCAGCGCGAATCTGCTTCGGCGCCGGCAGGAGTGTGAACCCGTGTCAGACGCCATGCTGCCCAGCGCCTTCGCCGAATTGGAGAAGTACGCCCAACAGTGGTGCCTGGCAACCGAAACCGAACGCTGGAACACCCGAATCGCCAGCACGATGCCCGAGATGCGCGAGTTCTACGACGCGTTCTTCCCACGGCTTGAAGAGGCCATCGAATACTGCGACAAGTTCCCGCTCGACAACCTGCCCGACGATGCGCTCAACCTGCTGCACATGATCTATTCGTTGATCATGGTCGCGATGGCGGTGGAGATCATGCACCAGCCCGCGCCCGTCAGTGCCGCCGACGCGGTCATGATCCGCACCGTCGAGCCGTCGCCCTAACGGCAAGGCATTGATCAGGAAGGACAGGCCATGAGTCTGCTCACCATCAACAAGCTCACCGCGTCCGTCGGCGCGGAGGTCAGCGGCCTCGATCCGGGCCGCCTGGCTTCCGACGACCCGGTCGGTGAGGCGGTCTTGGATGCGTTGGAGGACAACGGAGTCCTGGTCTTCCGCGGTTTGCAGCTCGATCCAGAGGCCCAGGTCAGGTTCTGTCGTCTACTGGGGGAGGTCGATCACTCCGCCGACGGCCATCACCCGGTCGCCGGCATCTATCCCATCTCACTGAACCCGGCCAAGAACTCCTCGGCGGAAATCTTGAAGGCCACGTTCGATTGGCACATCGATGGATGCACGCCGCTCGACGACGAGTGCCCGCAGAAGGCCACCGTCCTGTCGGCGGTGCAGGTGGCCGAGTGGGGTGGCGAAACCGAATTCGCCAACTCCTATGCCGCCTACGACGAACTGACCGAAGAAGACAAGGATCGCTTCGGGTCGCTTCGCGTCGTGCACTCGCTGGAGGCCTCTCAGCGGCGCGCCCATCCTGACGCCTCGCCAGAACAGGTGGCCCGCTGGCGATCCCGGCGCACCCATGAACACCCGCTGGTGTGGACGCACCGCAGCGGCCGCAGATCGCTGGTGCTGGGCGCGTCGGCCGACTACGTGGTGGGCATGGATCTCGACGAGGGCCGAGCGCTGCTTGAGGAGCTGCTCGAGCGCGCCACTAGAACGAACCAGGTGTACAGCCACCACTGGTCGGTGGGCGACACCGTCATCTGGGACAACCGGGGAGTGCTCCACCGCGCGGCCCCCTACGACCCCACCTCGCAACGCGAGATGCTGCGCACGACCGTGCTCGGTGACGAACCGATTCGATAAATCGGTCCGCCGGTTGCCTCGTTGTGGCACGGTTGGCATGTGTTGAGAAAAGCGCTGACCGCCGCAGCAACCGTACTGGGCGGCGCCGGAACCGTTCTTGCGCCGCAGGCGTTCACGCCGTTGGCCGCCGCCGATCAGGACAACTACGTGGCTTTCCTGTCCCCGTCACGCAACATCAGCTGCGAGATCGACTACCAGCGTCGCGGTCTACCCGACGAAACGTTCTGTTTCACCTTGTCGCCACCGGCGTCCGTACGGATGGACACCGGTGGGGGCCTGTCCCGCTGCGCGGGGGAGAGCTGTCTGGCGAATCCGGCGGAGGGCACTCCGATCCTCGGTTACGGGCAGACGATGGGAGCCGGCCCGTTCACATGCCGGTCGGAGACCGGCGGGGTGACATGTACCGTCGTTTCGGGTCGCGGCTTCACCATCTCGAGCTCGGGGATCACACCGGTCGGCTGACCATTCCAGAGTCCGGTCCTCTCAGCCGCCCCGGGCCTCGATCATCGCCGAGCGATTGACCTTGGTCGCCGCGGTGCGGGGAATCGCGTCGACGAACTCGATGGTCTTGGGGGCCTTGTAGTGGGCGAGCCGGGTCTTCGCATACTCGATCACCTGCTCTTCGGTGAGCGCCGCACCGCCGGCGAGCTGCACCACCGCGTGCACCCGGCGTCCCCATTGCGGGTCGGCAAGGCCGATGACGACGACGTCGGCGATGTCGGGATGTCCCGCTAAAGCCGACTCGACTTCCGCCGGAAAGACATTCGCGCCGCCGGTGACGATCATGTCGACTCGGCGGTCGACGATGTAGAGGTAGCCGTCCTCGTCCAGGTAGCCGATGTCGCCGGCGGAGCGGAAGCCGTCTTCGGTGGACGGTAGCGGCGCCGCGCCGCCCACATAGCGCGATCCCGCGCTCATCGGTGCGCGCAGGTAGATCTCGCCGTGTTCACCGGGGCCAAGCTGTTTCGTTCCGGCGTCGAGAATCCGGATTTCGGTATCCCGGAAGCCGCGGCCGACACTGCCCGGGTGGGCGAGCCACTCGTCGCCGCGCAAGGCCGTGAGCCCAAGGTTTTCGGTCATGCCGTATGCCGACACGATCTGCTGCGGGCTCAGCAGTTCGAACCAGGTATGCATGAGCGACGGCGGCATCACGGCGGCGCCCTGCAGGATGAACACGATGCTGGACAGGTCCCGCTCCCGGACTTCCGGCCGGGCCGCGATGCGCGCCAGCATCGTCGGCGTGGCGGTGAAGTTGGTGACCTTGAAGCGTTCGATCACATCGAGAACCAGTGCGGCATCGAACTTTTCCAGCACCACCAAACGGTCGCCGGCCAGCAGGAAGAAGAAGGTGGCGAAGCCGTTGGTGTGATACATCGGCGCGGGCACCATGATGGTCTGTGGCTGAGCGACCGGCGTCCAGTTCGACAGGAACGGCTCGCCGTGCTGGGGGGTCCAGAGCGACGGCGCCAGGCTGAGGATCACTTTCGGTACCCCGGTCGAACCGCTACTGCAGATTCCGTTGACATTGGGGGACACCGCCTCGGGCAGCGCGCCGGCGGATTCGCCCGCCGCCTGCGCCTCGAGGCGCCACCGACTCACCTCGTCCACGACGACCGCGGGGTTGATCACCTCGCGGACTCTGTCTCGCTCCCACTCGGGCAGGTCCCAGTGCATGGGGACGGGAACGGCGCCGATCTTCCAGCACCCCAGGGTGGCCAGCACCAGGTGAATCGAGTTCGGGATCGCCAGCGCGACAAGGGAACCGGTCTCCGCGCCGTAGGCGGCCAGTGCGCGGCCCCACTGATTGGCGCGGGCGTCGAGTTCACCGAAGCTCAGCGACTGCGCGGTGCCGTCGAGGGCGACGACGGTCACCCCGATGTCGTCACGACGCTGTTCGGCGAGCTGTTGAAGTTTGGTTCCGAAGGGGATTCCGTCCGCTAGCGGGTTGGCCGCCACCTCGGCCGCCGCAGGCTTAGTCACGAGCGCCGCTCCTCCTCATCGCTTCGTCCCCCGCAAGCGGGCGGTGCCCCCACTGCATCGTCGCCGGCGCGCTCACGCCGATACCGGCCCGCTGAACAGTGTCTCGAAGGAGCCGTCCGGGATGCCCGGGATGAGGCGCAACGCGAGCGCCTCGGCGCTCAGCGGCAGACGGATCAGCGGCTGGGTATGCCGGTCGAGCACGCTGACATCGGACTCATCGCAGAAGCCCAGCGCGCCGAGCAGTTGGTGCGAGGTGCGTAGCACTTGGCGCGCGGCGTCGGACGCCTTGAGCCGAAGGACAAGCGCGTCCGCCGAACGGACCTCTGTTGGTAGCGATTCCGGACGGCAGATGGTGAATTTCGCCAACTCGTGCAGTCCGCGCACCGCGACCGCGGCCTCCGCCACGGCGAACCGGACGGCCTGAAAGTCCGCCAGTGGCTTACCGAACTGAATGCGGGCACGCACATGATCGGTGACGATCTGCAGCGCCTGCTGCACCGATCCCAGAATCCGCCATGATCCCAGCACGAGATGAAGGTTAACGTCGCCGGCCGGAACAGTTCCATCGGGCTCACCGAGGGAAGCGGGCACCAGGAACGGGCCGAGCTTGGCGTTGGTCCGCGAAGCCGGCCGCGGGTGGTATCGGGTGCCGTCGAGGTCGGCGGCGATCCAGTCACCGGGCAGGTCGCCATGGTCGATGCGCGGCGCAGCGGGGTCGACCAGGGCAAGGCGGGCGCCGTCGATCGCCAGTAACTCTTCGACGAGGGGATAGGGCAACGCGGTAGCGCCGGCGGCGCGGCACAGCACGGCCGCGGCGAGCAGGTCGTCGGGCGCCGATCGGACATCGAGCTCGAACGCGCCGACCTCGGCCAGGGCCGTGCGCGCCGCGTCGCGGATGCCATCGTCGGTTTCGGCGCGCAACGCTGCCTGCGGCCCGCCCAGTCGGCCCAGCCGCTTGGCCGCGACCGCAGCGAAGTCGCTGATGTCTTGTGGCAGATCAGTTTTCACCGGTGTTCTCCCAACACGTCCCTGGCCACCAACATCTTCTGCACTTCGATGGTGCCCGATGCCACGGTGGCGGCCTGCGCGTAACGCCAATGGTCTTCGATCGCCCCGTGCAGCGCAGCGCCGGCACCGCTGTCCAGCGCGACCGGGCCCAACACGTCGAAAAGTAGCTCGGCGACCTGCTGGTCGCACGTCGTGGTGGCGATGCGGGCCGCACTGGCCGCCGCGCCCGCCGCCGGGTCATCTTGCAGCGACACGGCTCGATAGGCCAGCAGCCGGGCGACCCGTAGATCGACGAGCGCCCGCACCCACCGCGAGCGAAGCGATTCGGGAAGCGCGCCCCAATCGTCGCCGAGCAGGGTGCTCATCCGGTCGAGCAAAGATTCGCAGCGCGCGTAGCGGGCGATGCCCACACGCTCGAATGCCAGCGCCTCGCGCATGACCCGCCAGCCGTCGCCGACCTCGCCGAGAACATCATTGGGGAACGCCTGCACGTCGTCGAGGAACATCTCGTTGAGGTGATGCGGCCCCAGCATCGACCCGATAGGCCGGACCGTGAAGCCGGGCCGATCCATCGGAATCAGAAAAAGCGTGAGCCGCTTGGGCTTTGGGGCCTCGGGATCGGTGCAGGCCGCCAGCACACACCAGGACGCCATCAACGCATACGACGTCCACACCTTCTGTCCGGTGATGCGCCAGCCGTCGCCGTCCCGCACGGCGCGGGTACGCAACGAGGCAAGGTCGGTACCGGCCTCCGGCTCGGAAAAACCCTGACACCAGATCACGTCGCCGGCGGCGATGGCGGCCAGGTGCCTGGCCTTCTGTTGGGCGGTTCCGTAGCGCATCAGTGCCGGGCCCACCCAATTGATCCCCATGTATTGGGGACCGCGGGGCTCGTGCTGGGCCCACATCTCCTCGCGCAGCACCGTCTGCTGCCACACCGAACCACCGCCGCCGCCATGCTCTTTCGGCCACGCCAGCGCCAGCAGGCCTTCGGCGGCCAGCAATTTGCAGAACGTCTCGGTGGTGGCGAGATCTTGCGGGTTCTCGGTACAGGCGCCCAGGAAGTCGGCGGGGATGTGGTTGGATACCAACTCCCGCAGGTGGTTTCGCAGTTCTGCGGCGTCGTCGCCGAGGTCGTAATCCATCGTCGTCATCCCTTCGGCAGCCCGAGCAGCCGCTCGGCGATGATGTTGCGCTGGACCTCCGACGTTCCGCCGTAGATGGTCGCGGCCAGCGCGTCCTGGCGTTCGAAGATCAGATCCGAGTCGCTGAGCGACTCTGTTCCTTGGGCAACGGCAGCAAGCTCCCAAACCCGTTGCAACGTAATCGATCCCAGCAGCTTCATGGTGTCTGCTTCGGGGCTCGGTCGGCCCGCCAATTCGTTGCCCAGGGCGCGGTATCCGGTGGCCCGCAACGCTTCGGCATCGGCCAGCAGGGAACCGAGCTCGGTGCAGATATCCGCGGTCGGCTGTGCCCTGCGTACCGATTCGAGTCCACGCTTGATCTCGACCCAGTTCATGATCCAGATCATCTGGCGTTCGTGGTGCAACGACGACAGCGCAACGTTCCACCCACCGTGGAGCGGGCCCAGCAGGTTTTCCATCGGAACTTCGACATCGTCGAGGAAGACCTCGCAGAATGTCTCGTCGGAGATCGACGCCATCCGGATGGGCTCGATGCGCACCCCCGGCGAATGCAGGTCCAGGATCAGGCAGGAAATACCCCGATGTTTCGGTGCCTCCGGGTCGGTGCGGGCATACAGGGTGCACCACCGCGACTCGTGGGCTTGGGTGGTCCAGATCTTGTGGCCGTTGACCCGAAACACGTCTCCGTCGCGTTCGGCGCGCGTGCGCAGGCCGGCGAAATCGGATCCGGCTTCCGGTTCCGACATGCCCAGCGCCCACCATTCGTCACCGCGCAGCAGGGGAGCCAGCAGGCGGTCGATCTGGGCGGCGGTGCCGAACTGACGGATGCCGGGTGCGGCCACATTGGGGCCCGCGATGTTGGGCAGCTTGGGCGCGGACCGCAGCGCCGCCTCGAGCCGGACCTCCATCGCATCGCGCAGACCCAGCGATCGGCCGCCGTGTTCGCGCGGCCAGGTCGGCTGTATCCATCCGGCCTCGAAGGCCGCTCGCTGGTAATCGCGCCGCAGCTTCAGGTCCCAGCGGTACTCGCGATAATTCTCGTAATAGTCCTTCGGCAGAAACTCCCTTAACCAGGCGCCGAATTCGTCGATGACCGCGGTCATGCCGCGCCTCCCGCGAAACGGCGGCCCACCTCGTGATAGAGCACGCGGCTGTCGCCCAGCATCGCGGCGGCCTGCCAGGCGTGGCGGACATAGAGGTGGGCGTCGTGCTCCCAGGTCTGCCCGAGCGCTCCGTGCACTTGGACCGCGGTTCTCGCACAATTGGCGGCCGCATCGCCGGCCGCCGCCTTGGCGAGCGCCGCAGTGGTCCAGGCGTCCGCGGGCGTGGTGGCCGGATCGCCGAGCCGGGCGGCTGCGGCGTAGGTGAGGCTGCGGGCGCGCTCCAGCCCGACGTAGTTGTCGGCGAGCGCATGCTTGATCCCCTGGAACGCGCCGATCGGGGTGCCGAACTGACGACGCGTCTTGGCATGCTCCACGGCGCGGTGCAAGGCTGCGCTCGCCGTGCCTACCAGGTCGGCTGCCGCGGCCACCAACGGCGCCGTCAACGCGCTTTCGATATCGACGGGCGCGGTTGCCAACGGCTCGGCGTCGACCTCGACCTCTGCCAGCGGCTGCGCGGGATCCGTCGATTCGCCCCCGATCACGGTCACCCCGTCGCCGCAGCGCGCGACCGCCACCACGGTGTCATCAGGGCCGCTGTCGGCGCGCGCTAGCGTGACGAGCAGCTCGGAGCGGGTCAGGTTGGGGACCGCGACCGCGCGTCCGCGCAGGCGTCCGCCGCGCAGGGTCATCGGCACCCCGGGCAGCCGAGATCCCCTGGCGTGCACGGCCAGGGTGGCGACGGCGCCGCCGGCGATGTCGTCGAGAATCGCCTCGAGACCTGTGCCCCGGAGCGCGCCGGCGGCCAGGCCGACACTGCTCAACAGCGGGATCGGCGCGATGGCGGCACCGCATTCCTCGAGCACTACTGCGAGCTCCACCGGTCCGTAGTCGCCGGCCCCGGGCGCGGCCAGTTCCGTCCAACCGAGATCGACCACCGTCTTCCACAGCGTGCGCCACCGCTCCGGATCCGTCATCGCCTGGCGGGCGGCGTCGGGCGGGCACTCGGTGCGTAGGACGTCGCGCACCGTGTCGCGCAGCGACAACTGCTCCGAATTCAGTCCGACATCCATAAGACCCCTAACATAATAAAAATAGTAAACTAGCGGCCCTGTCGCAATCGCACAGGAACAAACGCATAGGTGGGTGCATGGTCGAGTGGTATTTGTTCCTGCCGCAGGTGCGGCTGTCGGCGACGGACATCGTGGAGCGGGCACGCCACGCCGAGGCCAGTGGCTTCGACGGCATGGCGTTCATCGATCACCTCGAGGCGCCCGGTCTGCCCGATGAAAGCATTTGGGAGGCAATGGGCATTGCGAGTTGGGTGGCGGCCAAGACCGGGCGGCTGCGCATCGGTCATCTGGTGCTTTGTGATGCCTTCCGCCACCCCGCCGTGCTGGCCAAACAAGCCGTCACCCTGTCGGATGCATCGGAGGGCAGGTTCGACCTGGGCCTCGGGGCGGGGTCCTGGCCCGCGGAGTTCACCAGATTCGATGTCGGCCTGCAGGACGCGGTCGCCAGGGTCGAGCAGCTGGATCGGCACCTGGCGCTGCTGCGGCAGTACTGGGGTGACGATCCGGGCGCCGGCTCGGCTGCGCAAGCCCCGCCGAGGTCTCATCCGATACCGCTGGTCCTCGGCGGCACGGGCCGCCGGATGATGGAACTCGTTCGCAGATACGCGGATTGGTGGAACCTGCCGGCGAACCACCTCGACAAGTTGCCCACGCTGGCCCCGGCGGCCGGCACGGCCCGGCTCTCCGTTCAGCAGATGGTGGGGTTCGTGCGATCGGGTACCGACCCCGACACGGTGCGCGAGGTCAACACGCGGCGATTCGGCAACCTGGGCGCAGGGCTGGTGTGTGGCGATGCCGACGAGCTCATCGGCCACTTCACCGGGCTGGTGTCCCAGCGCGTCGAGCGGTTCTACGTGTGGTTCGCCGATTTCGCCGTACCCGATTCCCTGCACGAGTTCGGCGAAACGGTGATCAAAGCGTTCCCGGCGCCGTAGCCGTCAACCCCGTTGCTCTGCGCGCCGCCGCGCTTCCGTGGGGACGACCGGCGGCCGCGCGAACGGTCCGCGCTGGACCGCGCTGAGCCGGATCTCCGGCAGGTCGACCGACGGGTCGACGGTGTCCAGCCAGGCCACCGCGTCCGCCACATCCGAGACCTGGATGGCGTACATCTCGAAGGGAACGTCCTGAAGCATCTCGGTTTCCACCGGGCCCGGGGTGACGATGTGGACGCTGATGCCGTCACGGTCGACTTCCAGCGCCAAGGCCCGGGCGAAGGCGTTCATCCCGGCTTTGGACGCCGAGTAGGCGGTTCGCGCCATCATCGGTTCGTGCGCCGCCGACGACGAGATGAACACGAACCGCGAACCCGCGCGCATCCGGGGCAGGGCGGCGGCGGTCACCACGAAGCACGAATCCAGATTGGCCGAGATGATGGTCCGCCACTGCTCGAACGTCTGCTTGCGCGCGTACGTTCCACCCAGCGTGCCGGCGGCGTGGACGACGAGGTCGATTGTCTCCAATGTGCTTGTCGCAGCGGCGAATCCGTCTGGATCCGAGGCATCGGCCACGACGTGGCGCGCGCCGATCTCCTCGGCGGCCGCACGCAACGGGGCCTCGCGACGCGCCGCCAGCACCACGTCGTAACCCAGCTCGGCCAACTTGCGACCGCACCCTTTGCCGATCCCGCCGCTGCCGCCGGTGACCAATGCGGTTCTCACGGGCTGCCTCTCAGGTTTGGCGGAAATCCCGCGTCCGCGACAATGCCTGCGGCGACAGCGCGTGAATTCGTTGATCGTGCCGACCGGAGAGCACGTAGGTCTGGGTGTCGGCGAGATGGCGGCCCGCGATGCGGCGCGCCCGATCGACGTCGCCCTCCGCGATGGTCTCGGTCAGCTTGACGTGCGTGCTGAGCACCGCGCGGCGCTGGGCCAGCGAGGGGTAGGTGCCTCGCGCCGCGCTCTCGTCCGCCCACTGTTGTTCGTGGCTGGTCCAGAGCGTCTCCAAGCTGCCGACCACCGCGATGATGGTGTGGTTTCCACAACCGCGGACCACGAGATCGTGGAATTCACGGCCGATTTCGGTGAACAACCCGCCGTCTTCGATGTTCTCGGCCATGGAGTCGTTGACCCGGTTCAGCTCTGGGACCAAGGTGTCCGCCCGGTCTGGCCGGCGGGCGGCCAGCGCGGCGCACGCGGGCTCGAGTTCCTGCAAGGCCATGCCGAGGTCGGCGACCGCTACGGACTCGCTCTGCAGTAACAGCCCGAGCATGTACGCGGCGCTGGTCTTCGCCGGGGCGTGCACAACGGCGCCACCACGGTTCCCCCGTCGCACCGAAACCAGGCCCTCGGTTTCCAGAATCCGCAGCGCTTCGCGCAGGGAAACCAGACTCACGTTGAACTGCTCGACGAGCACCTCTTGACGCGGCAAGAGATCGCCGTCGGCGAGGTCACCGTTGATGATCTGGCGGCGCAACTCGTCGGCTACGATTTCTGCGATCCGCGGCGCCGATAATCGGCGACGGGCGTCGCTCCCAATTCCCAAGGCGGTCATCCGATCCTCGATGCATAGCAACTCGCTGGCTTAGCTATTTTAGCAGTAATGGTATAAATAGCTTCTTCGATCGCGTGTCGATCGGGAGGGCGGGTGTAAGTGAGCGAGCGGTCTGACAGCCGGCCCACACCGCTGCACGACCTGCGTGTCGTCGAGATCAGTGACCGGATTGCCGGCAGTTACTGCGGGAAGCTGCTGGTCGACGCCGGGGCGCAGGTGTGCAAAATTGAACCGCCGCAAGGCGATTGGCTCCGCCGGTATTCCGCGACCGGATCGCCGGTGCCGGACGGCGAGAGCTCGCCGTTCTTCGCCTACCTCAATGCCGGCAAGCGCAGCATGACTTACCCGCCCGACGCCGGGCGCTTCTCCGCCGAACTGTCCGCCGCGGACGTGGTGGTGGTCAGTGCCGGCCGGGGGCAGGCCGCGGCGTTGGGCGTTGATCCGCAGCGGCTGCTGGCAGACTGTCCGTGCGCAATCATCGTCACGATCTCCGACTTCGGCTGGACCGGGCCGTACGCCGAGCGTGCAGCCAGCGAATTCACCCTGCAGGCGTGGGCGGGCTCGCCCGGCTTCCGCGGCGATCCGGCGGGGCCGCCCATCTCGATCGGCGGCGACCTCGGGGAGTACATGGGCGGCGTCTACGCCGCGTTCGGCGTTTTGGCCGTGCGCCGCCGCGTCGAGCGCGGTGGCCCCGGTGAGCACCTCGATCTGTCCATGCTCGAGGCGTTGACCGCGATGCAGAGCAGCGAATGGCTGCACTCCCAGCTGCTGCGGGTGCCCCCGATCCGCCGCACGCTCGAAGTGCCATCGATCGAGCCCGCCAAGGACGGCTACGTCGGGATCACCATGGTCACCGGCCAGCAATGGCTCGACTTCGTTGCCATGGTCGAATGCCCGCAGCTCGAGGAGATCGAACAGCTCCGCTTCCAGATCGGCAGGTGGGCCTATCGTGACCTGATCCGCGAACAGGTCGGCCCATGGCTGGCCGAACGCACCGTCGCGGAAATCGTGGAGCTCGGCCAACTGTTCCGGCTGCCCATCGCGGCGCTGGGCAACGGTTCGACGATCCGGGAGATGGAATACGTGACCGAGCGTGGGGCATTCGTCCGCACCCCCGCCGGCTTCCATCAGCCCCGGCCACCCTGGTTGATGTCAGCGTGCGCGCCCGCCCCGCCGCGGGCCGCCCCAGCGCTCGGCGAGGCCAATGACGAGACCGTCTGGCCCCGAAGCGAATCCGCGGCGTCCGCGACGCCGGCCGGGCTGCCGCTGGCGGGTGTGCGCATTGTCGACCTGACCGCGTTCTGGGCCGGTCCTGCGGCCACCCACCTGCTTGCCGCGTTCGGGGCCGACGTCATCAAGGTGGAGTCGATACAGCGACCCGACGGCATTCGATACTCGGGCGGCATGCGCACCGATGTCGACGATTGGTGGGAATACGGCTGGGTCTTCCACGCCATGAACACCAACAAGCGTTCCGTCACACTGGATTTGGGCTCCGAAGACGGGCGCCGCCTGTTCACCGAGCTGGCCGCCGGCGCGGACGTGGTGATCGAGAACTTCTCGCCGCGCGTGATGGACCAGTTCGGCCTGACGGCCGATGCGCTGCTGAACGTCAACCCCAAGCTCGTCGTCGCCCGGATGCCCGCGTTCGGGCTGGACGGACCGTGGCGAGACCGCGTCGGATTCGCCCCCACCATGGAGCAGATTGCCGGCCTGGCCTGGGTGACCGGGTTGCCCGAGACTCCGCCGGTCACACCGCGCGGCGCTTGCGATCCGCTGGCCGGTGTGCACGCCGCGTTCGCCGTGCTGGCCGCGCTGAATTTCGCCGAACGCACTGGGTCGGGGCAGCAACTCGAGCTGCCGATGCTCGAAACGGTGCTGAACGCCACCGCGATACAGGCGATCGAAACCGAGGTCTTCGGGATAACCCTGACCCGGCGGGGCAACCGCGGTCACGGCGACTCGATCCAAAACATCTACCGGTGTGCGGGTGACGACGACTGGATCGCGGTCACCGTGCGCGACGACCGGCACTGGCGTGCGCTGGTCGAGGTGATGGATCGACCGGCGTGGTGCGACGAGGAGCTGGCCACCGCCGCCGGGCGGCGCCAGCGGGCCGACGACGTCGATCGCCGGCTGGCGGATTGGTTCGCCCGCCAACCCCTCGACTCGACGGTGGAGCGGTTGGCCGCCGCCGGCATCCCCGCCGCGCCGGTGGTGTCGCCGTCGTTGGTCATCGAGAATCCCCAACTGCGCCATCGGGGATTCTTGGAGACCCTGGACCACCCCAGCACCGGCGCCGGTCTCTATCCGTGCCCGCCGTTCGCCCAGTTGACCGGCCAGGATAGGTGGCTGCAGCGGCCACCGCCGCGGCTGGGCGAGCACAATGAAGAGATACTGCGCGAGCGGTGCGGGCTGACCGGCGAAGAACTGACACGCCTCGCAACCAGCGGGGTGATCGGGACCCGACCCAAGGGGCTGTGAGAAGTGGAGGGCATCTGATGCGGGTGACAGTCGACGAAAACCTTTGTGAGGCCAACGGCTTCTGCGAATCGCTGGCACCGGAAGTCTTCGAGCTGGGGGACGAGGACGTGGTGCAGATCGCGGACGGGCCCGTGCCGCCGCGGCTGGAGATCGATGTGCGCGCCGCGGTGGACCAGTGCCCCAAGGCCGCGCTGCGGCTGACCGACTGAGGGATCAGCGCCTGACGACGGCGAGCACGGGGACGGCGCGAGTAAGAAGTCGAGCAATCATCATGCGCGTTCGCCCAGCGAGATCGACATTTCGTCGTAGATCGACATGTTCGTGGTCAGGTTCGGATAAGCGACTTTCGCCGGGCCGAGGGCGATGTTGTCGCAACGCAACAACAGCTCGTCGAACACGGCGCGCAGTTCCGCGCGCGCCAGCATGGCGCCCAGGCAGTGATGCGGCCCGCCGCCACCGAAGGCCACCTGCGGGTTCGGCTGACGACCGATGTCGAAGGTGAACGGAGATTCGAAGACCTCCTCGTCGCGGTTGGCCGAACGCAGCATCGACACCACCCGCTCGCCCTTCGCGATGCGCTGGCCGTCCATCTCGACATCGACCTTCGCGGTGCGCGTCCAGTACGCGACCGGTGACGCCCAGCGCAACACTTCCTCGATGGCGCTGGGCCGCAGCGCTTCCTGCTCGCGATAGCGCTCGATCTGCTCCGGGTTCGCCACGAATGCCTGCAGCCCGATGGCCAGCGCATTCTTGGTGGTGTCGCTGCCGGCGAACGCCAGCACGAAGAAGAAAAATTCGAGTTCGTGAGGTGGCAAGCTGAAGTGATCACCGTCTTCGCCGGTGATCACCGCGGTCGCCAACGTGCTCCAGATGTCGTCGGTGGGATTGCGTCGTTTCTCCGCGGTGAGGTCCATTGCGTACCCGAAGATGTTGGCGTAGAGGTCGGTTTCGTCCTGCCGGCTCAGCTGCACCTCCGGTGAGTTGGCCTTCAATATGCGGTCCAGGCCGTCGAAGATTCGGGGCCGGTCGTCCTCCGGTATGCCGATGATGTCGCCGATGACCGTCATCGGCAGGGCATCGGCCACGTCCTCGATCCAATCGCCGCCGCCCTCGGCGAGCAGGCGGTCGATCATGCGCGCGGCCCTCGCCCGGATGCCGTCCTCGAGCTTGGCGATCGCCCGCGGATTGAACGCGTTCGAGATCAGCTTGCGGCGCTTGTTCAGCCCGGGCGGGTCCATGTTGATGATGGTGGGGTACGACGAGAACATCCCGACCGGCTGGATGAGCGGGCCGTCGACCGCGGTGAAGGACTCGACATCGCGATGCAGCCGGACCGCGTGCCGGTGCTTGGTGGCCACCCAGAACTGGCGCTGGACCGTCTTGGCTACGCCCGGGGTCAGGTCGTGACGGAAAAGTGGCCGGTTGCGGCGCAAATCCGTGAACAATTCGTCGGGAAACCCGTTGCGCCACAGGGCGAAATCGGAAAGGTCCACTGCCGCAGCCGTCATCTGAAACTCCGCTCTGCCCGGGCGCATCTGGTGCCGCGTTGACGTTCAATGCTTAAAATAGTAAAAATAGACCTTGTCGTCGAACCGCGGTGAGTGAAGGGCGGCCAAGTTGCGCTCGGCTCGCCTTGGTCTTGGCGGGATATGGAGAGTTTGTGACGCACACAATTTCTGACCCGGTGTCGGATTCGGCCGGGGATCCATCGGAACGCGAGTTCGGGCAGTCGGGCATTGCGCTGTCGACGTATCGGTTCCCGACGGGCTGGTTCATCGTCGCCTTCGGCTCGGACCTGGCCGCCGGTCAGGTCAAGCGCGCCCACTACTTCGGTGAGGAACTCGTCATCTTCCGCACCAAGTCCGGCGAGGTGCACGTGATGGACGCCTACTGCCAGCACCTCGGCGCCAACCTCGGCGTCGGCGGCACCGTAGAGGGCGAGAACATCGTCTGTCCGTGGCATGGCTGGCGCTGGCGTGGCGACGGCAGCAACGCGCTGATCCCGTACAGCAAGATCGGGTGCAAGAACAACGTCCGCATCCGCACGTACCCGAGCATGGAGTGGTACGGCTTCGTGCTGGTGTGGCACGAGCGGCACGGGCGGGCGCCGTACTGGCAACCCCCGGTGCTGCCCGAGCTGGAAACGAACGAGTACTACCCACTGCACCCGCACACGCAGATGATCAACCGGGTCAAGGTGCACCCGCAGATGATCATCGAGAACGCCGCCGACCCGTATCACGTGCAATACGTGCACAAGGCCGCCAATCCGGCCACCACCGCGTCGTTCGAGGTGTCCGGTTACCACTTGCACGCGACCGTCAACGCCCATTTCGGCGGCGGCCGTGCGTCGACCTGGCTGACCCCCAATGGGCCGGTCGACGCCAAGATCATCTACGACAACTACTCGCTGGGGCTGGGGGTCGTCCGCTTCCCCAGCGAGCTGGTGGCCACGGTTCAGGTGACCGGGCAGACGCCGGTCGACGAGGACTACACCGATTACTTCTACACGCAGGCGTCCGTCCGCGAGCCCGGCGACACCGGTGACGTGCCGACCGGTCGCGCGGCCAAGTTCCTGGCGCTGCAGCAAGAGGTCATCAAACAGGACTTCTTCACGTGGGAGAACATGAAGTACCTGGAGAAGCCGAACCTGGCTCCCGAAGAGGCGCACGACTATGCCGCCCTTCGCCGCTGGGCGCACCGCTTCTACCCGGGCACGCAGCCGTCGCCGTCCGACTTCGGGTACACGGCCGACGGTGAGCCCGACCCGGCGGCCGCGAAAGCCTGAGCGAAAGCCCCTGGAAGCCCCATGAGTCCAGACCGGAGCGGACCTCTCGGGCCCGCCGACTTCGGCGTCGAAAGTTTCACGGTCCCGGCCGTGCTCGATCGGCGGGCCGAGCAGTGTCCCGACCGGGTGATGATGTCGATCGCCGGCGTTGACGTGACCTTCGAGCAGATGCGGCAGCGCTCCTGCGCCGCCGCGAACATGCTCACGGAGTTGGGTGTCGGCCGCGGCGATTGCGTGGCGTTGTTCACCGGAACCTGCCCGGAATGGGTCTACTTCTGGTTGGGAGCGGCGCGTATCGGCGCGGTGAGCGCCGCCGTCAATGCCGCGAACAAAGGGGATTTCCTGCTGCACGCCCTGCGGCTGTCGCAGGCCAAGGTGATCCTGACCGACGCCGACCGCCGGCCCCGGGTGGACGAGGTTGCCGGGGCGTTGGAGGTCGCGCCGACCGTTGTGCTGCAAGGTGATTCAGTTGACGTGGAGTTGAGCCGAGGCGGCGCCCGTGCGGTCGCAGACGTCGACGCGGCGGCGGACGACGTGGGCTGTCTCTTCTACACGTCGGGCACCACCGGGTCGTCGAAGGCGGTTGCCACGACCTGGCCTTACCTGTTCACGGTGGCCGCGACGGTCGCCTCGGCCTGGGGATTGCGCGCGGGGGAGGTGCTGTGGACGGCGATGCCGCTGTTTCACTTGAGCGCGGCCCCCAGCGTGCTCGCCCCGATGCTGCTCGGCGCGACGACTGTGCTGGCGCAAGCGTTTCACCCCGCCGAGGTGTGGGACGACATACGCGCCCGCGGTGCCGTCGGCTTCGCCGGCGCCGGCGCGATGGTGTCGATGTTGCATAACCTGCCCGCGGATCCGCGTGACGCCCAGTTGCCGCTGCGGTTCATCTCGGCGGCTCCGATCGACGCCGAGGCTTATCGCGACATCGAAAAGCGTTACGGCTGCCGCATCGTCACGATGTACGGGATGACCGAGGCGTTTCCGATCGCCGTCAAGGCCCTGGCCGACGACGGGGTGCCCGGAACATCGGGCCGGCCCAATCCGAATTTCGACGTGCGGATCGTCGACGCGGGCGGTGACCCGGTGCCCGCCGGCGCGGCCGGGGAAATCGCCTGTCGGGCCCGGTACCCGCACGTGATGAGCGAAGGCTATGTCGCGCAAGGCATGCGGGTCATTCCACACCCGGAATGGTTTCGCACCGGCGATGTCGGCCGGCTCGACGCGGAGGGAAACCTGACATACGTCGACCGCACGAAAGATTCGCTTCGCCGGCGCGGTGAAAACGTTTCCTCGATCGAGGTGGAAACCGTGGTCACGAGCCATCCCGCCGTGGCGGAAGCCGCCGCGGTCGGGGTACCCAGCGCGTTGGGCGAAGACGACATCCTGGTGATCGTGACGTTGCGACCCGGAGCCACAGTGGATTACGCCGAGCTGCTCGATTTCTGCTCGGCGCGGATGCCGTACTTCTGCGTGCCCCGATACGTGGAGACCGTCAGTGAACTCCCGAAGACTGTCATCGGGCGGATACGTAAGGACTTGTTGCGCGAGCGGGGGGTGACTCGAGAGGCGTGGGATCGTGAAGCTCAGGGCTATATCGTTAGCCGGTAAGTTACGTTAATGTTACGTATTAGTCGGCAAGTGACTTTATCGTTACATCCGTCCGCTCGTTGGCAGTCGTTTCCCGGGAGAGGCTGGAGACCGAAATGACCATGTCCTATCAGGAACAGCAAATGCTGCAGGCCGCCACGGGCCGCGCTGCCATCCTCAATCTGAACGCCCGCCATAACCGGGCATACTCCGAGGGCGATCGCGAGCGCTGGATTGCCACGTTCCGCCACGCCGGCGCCACCTACCAACGTGACGGCGACACGTTCGACGATCTGCGTGCGGCGTTCGACGGCGGCGACGGACAACGGCTGGTGACGGTCGACCACGAGATCCGGGTCGACGGGGTCAACGCCGTCCAGCGTTGCGTCGTCTTGCTTTTCGCCAGCATGTACGGCGACACCACGCTGCGTGCCACGGGGATATTCCGGGACACGCTGATCTACGAGCGTGGCGGCTGGTACTTCACTTCCCGTGCGCTGCAATGGGATTCGGTGCCCAGTCGGCACCCGCTCGTTATGTGAGCCGCGTGGACCCGGACCTCAGTTACCAGCTGGCTTTCGGCACCTATGAAGACGCGCTGCGCATGGTCGGCGCGACGAGCGAGCCGCGCACCGCGGCCACGGCGGTCAGCGGTGCACGCATCCAGTTGTTCGCCGCGATGGTCCACGACGGCAATCGGTCCTACTGGGACGCCGAGTTCGCCCACCGGAAATGGGGAGGGCTGCTGGCGCCCCCGGCCTTGCTGATGGGGTGGCTGATCCCTCCGCCCTGGCAGCCACAGGGCAGGCCGCCGACGGCGTCCCTGGTGCTGCGAGTGCCGCTGCCGGGCACCACGTTCATCAACGCGGCCAACGATGTCGAGTTCGTGGTGCCCATCGTTGAGGGCGACGTCCTTACCGTCGTCGAGGAGCTGGTGTCGGTGTCGCCGGAGAAGCGAACGCGGCTGGGCGTGGGCCATTTCGTCGAGACGCTGGAGACCTACCGCCGCCAGGACGGAACCCTGGTTGCCACCTGCCGGAACACTTTGTTCCGCTTCACGCCCGGAGCATCCCCGTGACCGGCGACGACCTGGACTTCAACGAGATCACCGTTCCCGTCGACCTGCCCGAGGTGGTCGACCACATCAGCTACCAGCGAGTGGTGGAGAACGCGGGAGCGACGTGGGACTACTTCCCGGGCCACTTCGACCCCGAATACGCGCAGCGCCAGGGCAATCCGACGATCTACGTCAACACGATGCACCTCGCCGGCTTCGCCGACCGCGTCGCGACCGATTGGGCCGGCCCGAGCAGCCGGGTGGTGCGGCGCTCCTTGCGGCTGGCGGGCTCGGTGTATGCCGGTGACACGATGATCGGCCGGGGACGCGCGGTGGCCAAGCGGCGGGACACCTCGGTGGACCCGCCGCGCTGCCTCGTCGACATCGAGATCCAGGTGAGCAACCAGCACGGCGCGCTGTGCTGCCCGGTCGAGCTCACCCTGCAGATGCCCGAAAGTGGTTGAGCGTCAGCCGGATAGCGGCGGCAGCTGCCCTTTGCACACCAGCGTCTGCAGCTCGACGTATTCGTGGAGGCCCTCCGGACCGAACTCGCGCCCGATGCCCGACTGCTTGAACCCACCGAACGGGGCGCCGATATCAAGCGTGTACATGTTGATGCCGTACGTGCCGGTGCGCACGCCCGCCGCGATTTCCAGGCCGTGTGCGATGTCGGAGGTCCACACCGAACCGGCCAGGCCGTAGTCGCTCTCGTTGGCGATCCGGATGGCGTCGTCCTCATCGCGATAGCGCAGCACGGTCAGGACCGGACCGAAGATCTCCTCCCGGGCGATGCGCATGTCGTTGGTCGCGTCGGCGAACAGCGTTGGCTGCACATACCAGCCACGTGTTGACGGGCTGTCCTGGCCACCGAGGACGACGCGGGCGCCTTCGGCCTGGCCGGACTTGATGTAGTCCTGGACGCGGCGTTGTTGTCGTTGCGCGACAAGGGGTCCGATGTCGGTGGCATCGTCCGACGGATCGCCGACGTTGAGAGCCGACATCATGTCGGCCAGCGCGTCGACGACTTCGTCGTGCCGCCGATCGCTGACCAGGATGCGGGTCTGGGCGACGCACGCCTGGCCGTTGTTCATCAGGCCGGCGGTCTTCAGTCCGGCGACGGTCTTGCCGATGTCGGCGTCGTCGAGAATGATCGCCGCGGACTTGCCGCCGAGTTCCAGGCTCACCCGCTTGAGCTGTTCACCGCACAGGGCCGCGATGCGGCGCCCGACGGCGCTGGAGCCGGTGAACGCGATCTTGTCCACCCCGGCATGGCGCACCAGCGCCTCACCGATCTCGGGTCCACCGGGCAACACCGAAACCACCCCGTCGGGCAGGTCCAGCTGCTCGATCATTTCCGCCAACCACAAAGCATCCAAAGGGGTTTCGGGTGCCGGCTTGATGATGACCGTGCAGCCCGCGATCAGCGCCGGGATCAGCTTGGGCATGATCAGGAACTGCGGAACGTTCCACGGAACGATCGCGCCGACCACGCCGACCGGGGCCCTGCGCAGGTGCACTTCGCCGAGCACGCCCTGGCGCCGTTCCTCCCACGGAAACTCGCGCGCGGCGGCCAACGCCAGATGGATGAGCGACGCTGCGGCCGCCGCTTGGCCCATTCGGCTGAAACTGTGCGGCGAGCCCATCTCGTCGGTGATCAGGTCGGCCATCTCCTCGATGTGGCCGGCGTAGATCGCGGCGAGCTGTTCGACCTTGGCCATCCGCTCGGCATGGGTCATCCGCGGCCACGGCCCGCGGTCGAAGGCGTGTCGCGCGGCGGCGACGGCGGCGTCCACGTCCTCGGGCCCGGCCAGCTGGACATGGCCGACCGGTTCTTCGGAGTGTGGGGAGATGACGGCGAGCTGTTGGGGGTTGGCGGGCTTGCGCCACTGACCCCCGATGAAGAGTTCGTCATAAGACCGGTGGCCAGAGTTTTCTGTCATCGGGCACTTCCTCGAGGGTTGGGCGCAAGTAGCCAGTGACCGGGATTTCTCTATTGACGCTAACATAGCGAAAAAAGCAGCGAGGGCCGATATGACCAGCGATTGGCGTAGTTACCCGTTCCAGTTGGTGCCCGGCGACGCCCAACTGGATTTCCCCGCCGCCGAGGGCGAACACCCGGATCAGGAGTCGGACACCTGGTTCATCGCCGGGCAGCTCGATGCGGCCGAGACCGACCGGTCGTTTGCCTTCCTGACCATCTTCAACAAGAACCGGCCCGGCGGCACCCTGGTCGCCGATTTCTACACGATGGCGCTCTTCGATCTGGACACCGGCGATTACGGCACCTTCACGGATTACGACATGCCGCCGGCGAACCTGGAACCCGGAGCGCGGCGCAAGCTGACATTGGCCCCGGGCCATCTCGACATCCACTACTCCAGCGCGGCGGGCACCGCGTCGTGGACCACCTGCCGCGACGGCGATGGAGAGCTGCTGCCCTACACGTACCGCGTCAGCCTGGTCGGCGAGGACCAGTCGGGTCGGCCCATGCGGCTGGACCTGGCCATAACACCAACGCGTGCACCGACACCGGTGGGTGCGTCGACCTACAACGGGAAGATCTGCTGCTTCGGCCAGACCGAAACCTACTCGTATTTCCAGACTGGCATGGCGATGACGGGCACCCTGCGCTGGGGCGACCTCGTCCAGCAGGTCTCCGGCAGCAGCGGGCACATCGACCGGCAGTGGTTCCCGAAATACGCCGGCGGCGGAGGGACCGAGGGAGACCCGCGGGCCAGATCCCACGAATGGCGCACCATCAACTTCGACAACGGCGTGGACCTGAGCATCTGGCGGCAGTTCGACCGCACCAATGGCAATGCGCTACAGCCGTTTACGGGTGTGACGACGAGCCATCCGGACCCGGGCATGCCGCCGGAGTGTGCCGAAGACGTCGAGGTGACGGTCAGCAGCTACGTGCGGTGGCCGGACGCGGTGCAACCATTGGTGCGGCCGCAGGCGGCCGCCCGCTACATGCCGGACCGGCACCGGATCACCTGCCGCACCATGCAACTCGACATCGTCGGGGAGCCGCTGGTGCCCGCCCCCGCGCACGGCCTGCCCATCGAATACATGGAGGGCCCGTACCGCTATCGCGGAACCCTGTGGGGCCAGCCGGTGACCGGCTTCGCGTTCAACGAGCGCTCGCTGGCCCTCTATCGGGACTGGGAGCTGGTCGAGGTGCTGGCCACCACCGTCGCGAACATGGAACCGGCCGACCGGGACCTACAGATGGCGGCGGGACTGCTGGTGCAGCTGCTGGCCCGCGGCCGCCGACGCGAAGCCGTAGGGCTGTTGACCACGGTGCGTCCCGCGCAAACCGACCCGCTGGCAACGCTGTTGGACGACCTCGTGGCGGTGCTATCCGCCGACGCGTCAACCGAGAGCGGCTGACTCGCCAAGCGCACGGGCCCAAGCGTTGTGGCGGTGCTGCAGGCCGGGCTCGTTGCGGCCGAACAGCAGGTGGTCGCGGGCGCCGGACTCTAGGTTGGTCTGCAGGCGTTCGACCAGCCGGTAATCCTCGTCGCGCACTGTGGCGTGGGCGTAGTCGAACACGGCCTGCGCGCCGGCGGCGACCGATTCGTCGGAAAGGTCCAGCGGTGTCGAGTTCTGGTGCACGGTGATCGATCTCCCGGGCCGGTCGGCGGGGTAGATCCGGAACAGCTCGCCGTTGGCGATAGTCACCGACAACACGATGTTCGGGAACAGTGCGTAGATCACCACCATGTTCTGGAACGGGTCCCACTGCTCTTCGGGGACGTCGTCCAGTGCCAGGATCGTGTTGAGCGGGAAGATCAATCGGTGATGCGGTCCGAACGCGTCGAACACCGTGCAGTTGCTGCGGGCGATGGTGGCAAACGTCTGCTGATGCACGGTGGCGAAATGATAGTTCTCCGAGAAGGTGTCGACCGCGAGCTTCCAATTGATCGGGCAGTCGAGCACCTTCTCACCCAATGGCGCCCACCGCCCGATGCCCCACGAATCGAGCTCGTCGGCCAGGGGGCCCAGGTGTGCGGCGACATCCAGACTGGCCCCGGGATCCAGTGCGACCCAGAGGAATCCGGCGAATTCGGCGGCGGGCAGTTCGGTCAGGCCGTCGGCCTTGACGGTCACGCCGCTAAAGCCCTCGCGGCCGGGCAGGCCGACCAACCGGCCGGTGTTGTCGTAGGTCCACGCGTGGTACGGGCAGGTGAACCGCTTCGCGCTGCCGCAGCCGGTTGCGACCTGCGACTGGCGGTGCAGGCAGACATTGTCGAACGCCTTGACCGATCCATCGGCCGTTCGGGTCAGCAGGATTGACCGACCCATCACCGTCTTCGTGCAGTAGGCGCCGGGGGCGGGCAGCTCCGAGACGTAGCCGACCAACTGGGGGCTGGCCAGGATCATGGCCCGGTCTCGGTCGTGGCGCCCGGCCGACGTATAGGACGTCGCCTCGACGCGGTGCTCGGCGGGGGCGAGATCGGTGGTCTTGTCGCGCGCCAACTTCAAGGCACGGCGGGTGAGATCGATCAGCTGCTCGCGTTCCATCCGCTCAGTACAGACCTTGCGACAGTTGTAAGGTCAAGGAGTGGCTGAGCAGTTGCTGATCGGCGACGTCACGGCCCTGACGGGGATCGCTTCCGGTCGCATCCGCCATTACGAGAAAATCGGTTTGCTGCGCGCCGAGCATCTGTCCAACGGCTATCGGGTCTTCGACGTGGAACAGGTGCTCGACCTGCTGCGCATCGATCTGATGAGAAGTCTCGGCGTGAGCATCAATGACATCCAGCGCTTGATCGCGGGTGGGCGCACCACGTTGGCGGGTGTTCTCGACGAGCACCGAACATTGCTGATGCGCCAGCGGGACCGGTTGGACCAGTTGATCGCGGCCATCGACCAATCCCGCGCCGCCACCGATTGCGCCGACTCCGACGTCAGCGAGGACATCCTGCGCAGGCTGGCGACCACCCACCGCGACAGCATCGGGGTCATGGGGCGGCTCACCGCGCCCCTGTCCGCGCCCATCGCCACCATGTATGCCGACCTGTTCGACGAGTGGGACCTGCCGGTACCGGTCTTGTTCGGGCAGATGGTGCTACCGCCGGCGGCCAGCACCCTGCTGGCCCAATTGGCCGAGACCCCGGGACGTCAGGTGCTGTTCGACCGGTTGCGCAACCTCACCGGCGACGTGATCGGGCTGGGCGACGACCGGGCGGCCGCAACGGAACTCGCTCAGAGCTGGATCGACCGGCAGCTCGCCGACCCGCTGCCCGACGACGTGGTCAACGTGCTTCGGGGCGTGCAGCCGTCGTTGGAGCGTGACCCCGTGATCGTGCAGGGGTTCCGTGCATGGGCGGGATCGATCAACACCGCGGCCGCCCACTTCCTCGAAGAGATCGCTCGTCAGACCGCTCGCCGCGGCCTGGAGGCCGTGAGCGTCATCGTGCTGCCCACTGCGCCGCGGACCCAAACCAACGATGCGCCACCGTGATGCAGATGTGACCCGTGTGGTCAATGTGTCAGGTGGTGTTCCTGTCGTACTCTGACGCTTGTGTCATCGGTTTCGCGACGCGACGTACTCAAATTGGCCGCAGCGGCCCCTGCCTTGATGGGGCTGGGCGTTGCCGGTGCGTCGCTACGTCCGGCACCTGCGTCGGCGTCGCTCGGCACCTTGTTGGACTACGCGGCCGGGGTCATCCCAGCCAGCCAGATCAGGGCCGCCGGCGCCGTGGGCTCGATCAGGTACGTGTCGGACCGGCGCCCCGGCGGCAACTGGATGCTGGGCAAGCCGATCCAGGTCGCCGAGGCGCGTGACCTCAACAGCAATGGACTCAAGATCGTCTCGTGCTACCAGTACGGCAAGGGCAACACCGCCGATTGGCTCGGCGGAGCCAACGCCGGTCTCCAGCACGCGCAGCGCGGAATGCAACTGCATGCCGCCGCGGGCGGGCCCGCCAGCGCGCCGATCTACGCCTCCATCGACGACGACCCGTCCTATGACCAGTACAAACAGCAGATAGCTCCCTACCTGCGGTCCTGGGAGTCGGTGATCGGTCATCAGCGCACAGGTGTGTACGCCAATTCGAAGACCATCGACTGGGCGCTGCACGACGGTTTGGGCACTTATTTCTGGCAGCACAACTGGGGTTCACCCAAGGGGTTCGCCCACCCGGCCGCCCATTTACACCAGGTCGAGATCGACAAACGCAGCGTTGGCGGGGTCGGGGTCGACATCAACGAGATCCTCAAGCCGGAATTCGGGCAGTGGGCCTAGCCTCCTTGCACCCTCTCCGGCCACCGTCCGGCCGCGACCCTTAGAGATCCCAGCAAACACTCGTTCGCTCATTCTCCGGCGCAGCGGGCGCGTGGGCCACCTCGATGACGCGACGGAAGCGCGCTCGACGCGACTCCAGGGCTCGAAATTTTTACATAACGATTACATAACAAAACTGCTTTGATCAGGGCAGTTATAGCTACTCGACCGTAACCACCTGCACGCAGCAGGTTTGTTCGCGGCGCCCGCGCGGCGGATTAAACGCGGTGTTATCCACGACACGGTTACCCGTGCGTAGAACTCATCAGTAACCGATCACCACACAAAACGGGGGTCCGTCCTTATGACACTCTTAGTACAGCCGATGCAGTCCGCCGCGCCGCTCAACCCACACGGGGGGTCCGCCGACAACGCACCAGCCAGACAGATTTTCGGTCGCGATTCGATGCGGAATCGACGGACTCCGTGAGTTCCTGTCCCCTTCGGACCGGCTGAACGCACTGATACGTAAGACGCATATGAGGCATTGAGGGAGATACAGACGTGACGATCCACGAGCACGACCGGGTGTCCGCTGACCGCGATGGAAAAGGCCCCCACGCGGCAGCCGGTGACACCCACGCTCTGGTCGACCGACTGACGGCCGGCGAGCCGTACGCCGTTGCGTTCGGTGGCCAGGGCAGCGCCTGGCTGGAAACCCTCGAAGAACTCGTGTCGTCCGCCGGCATCGAATCCGACCTGGCAACGCTGGCCGGTGAGGTGGAGCTGCTGCTCGAACCGGTCGCCAAAGAGTTGGTGGTGGTACGGCCGATCGGTTTCGAGCCGCTCGCCTGGGTGCGCGCGTTGGCGGCCGAGGATCCAGTCCCCTCGGACAAGCACCTGACGTCCGCCGCGGTGTCCATCCCCGGCGTGCTGCTCACCCAGATCGCGGCCGTGCGCGCGCTGGCCCGCCAAGGCATGGACCTCAAAGCCACCCCGCCGGTGGCCGTCGCCGGGCATTCGCAAGGGGTGCTCGCGGTCGAGGTGCTCAAGGCCGCGGGCGCCCGCGACGCAGAGCTGCTGGCAATGGCTCAGCTCATCGGCGCGGCCGGGACGCTGGTCGCCCGCAGGCGCGGCATCTCCGTGCTCGGCGACCGCCCGCCTATGGTGTCGGTGACCAACGCCGACCCCGAGCGCATCAGCCGACTGCTCGACGAGTTCGCGCAAGACGTCCGCACCGTGCTGCCGCCGGTGCTGTCCATCCGCAACGGCCGTCGCTCGGTCGTCATCACAGGCACCCCCGAACAGCTGTCCCGGTTCGAGCTCTACTGCCAGCAGATCTCGGAGAAGGAGGAGGCCGCCCGCAAGAACAAGCTCCGCGGCGGGGACGTCTTCTCGCCGGTCTTCGATCCGGTGCAGGTGGAGGTCGGCTTCCACACGCCCCGGTTGGCCGACGGCATCGACATCGTCGGCGGCTGGGCCGAGAAGGTGGGGCTCGATGTCGCGCTGGCCCGTGAGCTGACCGAAGCGATCCTGGTGCGACGTGTCGACTGGGTCGAAGAGATCAGCCGTGTGCACGAGGCCGGTGCGCGCTGGATCCTCGACCTGGGACCCGGCGACATCCTGACTCGGCTGACCGCGCCGGTGATCCGCGGCCTGGGCGTCGGCATCGTGCCCGCCGCGACCCGCGGCGGGCAGCGCAACCTCTTCACCGTCGGGGCCGTCCCCGAGGTGGCGCGGGCGTGGTCGACCTACGCCCCCACCGTCGTTCGTCTTCCCGATGGCAGGGTCAAGCTCTCGACGAAGTTCACTCGGTTGACGGGACGCTCGCCGATCCTGCTGGCGGGCATGACCCCGACCACCGTCGACGCCAAGATCGTCGCCGCCGCGGCCAACGCCGGGCACTGGGCCGAGCTGGCGGGCGGTGGGCAGGTCACCGAGGAAATCTTCGCCGGTCGCGTCGATGAGCTCGCCACGCTGCTCGAGCCCGGCCGCACATATCAGTTCAACGCGCTGTTCCTCGACCCGTATCTGTGGAAGCTACAGGTCGGCGGAAAGCGGTTGGTGCAGAAGGCGCGTCAGTCCGGCGCGGCAATCGACGGCCTGGTGGTCAGTGCCGGCATCCCGGATCTCGAGGATGCCGTCGAGCTGATCGAGGAATTGAACGACGTCGGCATCAGTCACGTCGTCTTCAAGCCCGGCACGGTCGAACAGATCCGCTCGGTCATCCGCATCGCGACCGAGGTGCCCACCAAGCCGGTGATCATGCACATCGAGGGTGGCCGCGCCGGTGGCCACCATTCGTGGGAAGACCTCGACGACCTGCTGCTGGCAACGTATTCGGAGTTGCGGTCGCGCCCCAACATCACCGTCTGCGTGGGCGGTGGCATCGGCACGCCCGAGCGGGCGGCCGAATACCTGTCCGGGCGGTGGGCGCAGGCCTACGGCTTCCCGCTGATGCCGATCGACGGCATCCTGGTCGGCACCGCGGCGATGGCGACCAAGGAGGCCACCACGTCGCCTTCGGTCAAGCGGATGCTGGTCGAGACGCAAGGCACCGAACAGTGGGTCGGCGCCGGAAAAGCCGCGGGCGGCATGGCTTCCAGCCGCAGCCAGCTGGGTGCCGACATTCACGAGATCGACAACAGCGCTTCGCGGTGCGGCCGGCTGCTCGACGAGGTCGCCGGTGACGCCGAGGCCGTTGCCGAGCGTCGCGACGAGATCATCGCGGCGATGGCCAACACCGCCAAGCCGTACTTCGGCGACGTCGCCGACATGACGTACTTGCAGTGGTTGCAGCGCTACGTCGAGCTGACCATCGGCGAGGGCAACTCCACCGCCGACACCGCCGCACCGGGCAGCCCGTGGCTGGCCGACACCTGGCGCGACCGGTTCCAGCAGATGCTGCAGCGCGCCGAAGCCCGTTTGCACGCAAACGATTCCGGCCCGATCGAGACGCTGTTCGATGACCCGGCGCTACTGGAGAGCCCCCAGCAGGCCATCGCCACGCTGCTTGCGGAATACCCCGACGCCGAGACCGTGCAGCTGCACCCGGCCGACGTCCCGTTCTTTGTCACCCTGTGCAAGACGCTGGGTAAGCCGGTCAACTTCGTGCCGGTCATCGACAAGGATGTGCGGCGCTGGTGGCGCAGCGACTCGCTGTGGCAGGCGCACGATGCCCGTTACGACGCCGACCAGGTGTGCATCATCCCGGGCACCGCGGCCGTGGCCGGCATCACCCGCATGGACGAGCCCGTCGGTGAACTGCTGGACCGCTTCGAGCAGACCGCCATTGACGAGGTGTTGTCCTCCGGTGGTCAGCCCCGGGCCGTCGCGTCGCGTCGGCTGGGTCGCCCCGACGTGACCGGGCCGCTCGCCGTCGTGCTCGACGCTCCCGACGTGCAGTGGGCCGGCCGCACCGCGATCAACCCGGTACACCGAATCGCCGACCCCGCCGACTGGCTGGTGCACGAAGGCTCTGAAGGCCCCGAAAGCCGTCGCGCCACGCACTCGTTCACCGGGGCGCGGCTCGCGGTCGACGGCGACCGAGTGGTGCTGAGTGTCCCGGTGTCGGGCATCTGGATCGACATCCCGTTCACGTTGCCCCCCAACACGATTGACGGTGGCACCCCGGTGGTTTCCACCGAAGACGCCGCGACCGCCATGCGCGCGGTGCTGGCGATCGCCGCCGGAGTCGACGGGCCGGAATTCCTGCCGGCCGTCGTCGACGGGACCGCCACCGTGGCGGTCGACTGGGACCCCGAGCGGGTCGCCGACCACACCGGAGTCACCGCCACCTTCGGGGAGCCGTTGGCGCCCGGTCTCACCACCGTGCCCGACGCGCTGGTCGGCCTGTGCTGGCCCGCGGTCTTCGCGGCGATCGGCTCGGCGGTCACCGACGCCGGCCTCCCGGTCGTGGAGGGCCTGCTGAGTCTGGTCCACCTCGACCACGCCGCCCACGTGGTTGGCGCGCTGCCCAAGGTCGCAGCCGAATTGACCGTCACCGCAACGGCTTCGCCGGCCATCGACACGGACATGGGCCGCGTCGTCCGCGTCTCGGTGACGATCGCCGACCCCAACGGCGCGACGATCGCCACCCTCGATGAGCGGTTCGCGATCCTAGGCCGCACGGGTGCCGCCGAACTCACCGAGCCGGTGCGGGCCGGCGGCGCAGTTTCGGAGAACGCGACCGACACCCCGCGTCGCCGCCGCCGCGACGTCCGGTTGACCGCCCCGGTCGACATGCGGCCGTTCGCCGTGGTGTCCGGTGACCACAACCCGATCCACACCGACCGGGCCGCCGCCTTGCTGGCCGGCCTGGAATCGCCCATCGTGCACGGCATGTGGTTGTCGGCCGCCGCGCAGCACGCGGTGACCGCCACCGACGGCCAGGCGCGCCCCCCGGCCCGGCTGGTCGGCTGGACCGCGCGGTTCCTGGGCATGGTGCGCCCCGGCGATGAGGTCGACTTCCGCGTCGAGCGTGTCGGAATCGACCAGGGCGCAGAGGTTTTGGATGTCTCCGCCCGCATAGGCTCGGACCTGGTGATGTCGGCGACGGCCCGACTGGCCGCCCCGCACACGGTTTATGCCTTCCCCGGCCAGGGGATTCAGCACAAGGGCATGGGCATGGATGTGCGCGCCCGGTCCAAGGCCGCCCGCAAGGTGTGGGACAAAGCGGACAAGTTCACCCGCGACACGCTGGGCTTCTCGGTGCTGCACGTGGTGCGCGACAACCCGACCAGCATCATCGCCAGCGGCGTGCACTACAACCACCCCGAGGGCGTGCTGTACCTGACGCAGTTCACCCAGGTCGCGATGGCGACCGTGGCGGCGGCACAGGTCGCCGAGATGCGTGAGCAGGGCGCGTTCGTGGAAGATGCCATTGCCTGCGGCCACTCCGTCGGGGAGTACACCGCGCTGGCCTGCGTCACCGGCATCTACGAGCTGGAAGCGTTGCTGGAGACGGTGTTCCACCGCGGCTCCAAGATGCACGACATCGTGCCGCGCGACGAGCTCGGCCGCTCCAACTACCGACTGGCGGCGATCCGGCCGTCGCAGATCGACCTGCCAGATGATGAGGTGCCCGCGTTCGTCGCCGAAATCGCCGACCGCACCGGGGAATTCCTGGAGATCGTGAACTTCAACCTGCGTGGTTCGCAATATGCGATCGCCGGCACGGTCCGCGGTCTGGAGGAGCTGGAAGCCGAGGTCGAGCGCCGTCGCGAGCTCACCGGCGGCAAGCGCTCGTTCATCCTGGTGCCCGGCATCGACGTGCCGTTCCACTCGCGGGTGTTGCGCGTCGGGGTGGCCGAATTCCGCCGCTCGCTGGAACGCGTCATGCCGCGGGACAAGAATCCCGACGTCATCATCGGGCGCTACATCCCCAACCTGGTGCCGCGCCCGTTCACCCTGGACCGCGATTTCATCCAGGAGATCCGTGACCTGGTGCCCGCCGAGCCGCTCGACGAGATCCTCGCCGACTACGACACCTGGCTCGCAGAACGCCGAAACGACATGGCGCGCATCGTCTTGATCGAGCTGCTGGCATGGCAGTTCGCGAGCCCGGTGCGCTGGATCGAGACTCAGGACCTGCTGTTCACCGAAGACGCCGCGGGCGGCCTGGGCGTGGAACGGTTCGTCGAGATCGGCGTGAAGTCGGCGCCGACCGTCGCCGGACTGGCCACCAACACCCTGAAGCTTCCCGAATATGCCCACAGCACAGTCGAAGTGCTCAACGCCGAGCGCGACGCCGCGGTGCTGTTCGCCACCGACACCGACCCCGAGCCGGAGGCGGAAGACGTTGATTCCGATTCGGCCGTTCCGGCCTCATCGGACGGTGCACCCATGTCCGATGTCGTCCCTGCCGTCGCTGCGGCTCCTGCCGCAGCTCCGTCCGGGACTCCACGCCCCGACGACATCGGGTTCGACGCCGCCGACGCCACCCTGGCGTTGATCGCGCTGTCGGCCAAGATGCGCATCGACCAAATCGAGGAGCTGGACTCCATCGAGTCCATCACCGACGGTGCCTCGTCTCGGCGCAACCAGCTGCTGGTGGACCTCGGTTCGGAGCTGAACCTGGGTGCCATCGACGGCGCCGCCGAGGCCGACCTGGCCGGGCTGCGGTCGCAGGTGACCAAGCTGGCGCGCACCTACAAGCCCTTCGGCCCAGTGCTTTCCGACGCGATCAACGATCAGCTGCGCACGGTGCTGGGGCCCTCGGGCAAGCGGCCCGGCGCCATTGCCGAGCGGGTCAAGAAGACATGGGAGCTCGGCGACGGTTGGGCCAAGCACGTCACGGTCGAAGTGGCGCTGGGAACTCGCGAGGGCACCAGCGTGCGCGGCGGCGCCATGGGCCACCTGCATGAGGGCGCGCTGGCCGACGCCGCCTCGGTCGACAAGGTCATCGACGCCGCGGTCACATCCGTCGCCGCGCGCCGCGGCATCTCGGTGGCGCTGCCATCGTCGGGTGGCGGCGGCGGGGCGACCGTCGACGCGGCCGCGTTGAGTGAATTCACCGATCAGATCACCGGTCGCGACGGGGTGCTTGCTTCGGCGGCCCGCCTGATCCTGGGCCAGTTGGGCCACGACGACCCGGTCAGCGCAGCGCCGGCGGCCACCGACGCCGAGCTCATCGACCTGGTCACCGCCGAACTCGGCGCGGACTGGCCGCGTCTGGTGGCGCCGGCTTTCGACGCGAAGAAGGCCGTCGTGTTCGACGACCGATGGGCCAGCGCCCGGGAGGACCTGGTCAAGCTCTGGCTGACTGACGAGGGTGACATCGACGCCCAGTGGAAGAGCCTGTCCGAAAGGTTCGAGGGCGCAGGCCATGTCGTCGCGACCCAGGCCACCTGGTGGCAGGGCAAATCGCTGGCCGCCGGTCGCCAGATTCACGCGTCGCTGTACGGCCGCATCGCCGCCGGCGCCGAGAACCCCGATCCCGGCCCCTACAGCAGCGAAGTCGCCGTCGTGACAGGCGCTTCGAAGGGCTCGATCGCGGCGTCGGTCGTGGCGCGACTGCTCGATGGCGGCGCCACCGTCATCGCCACCACGTCGAAGCTCGACGATGAGCGGCTGGCGTTCTACCGCGGGCTGTACCGTGACCACGCCCGGTACGGTGCCGCGCTCTGGGTGGTGGCCGCCAACATGGCGTCCTACTCGGACATCGACGCACTGGTCGAATGGATCGGTACGGAGCAGACCGAAAGCCTTGGGCCACAATCCATTCACATCAAGGACGCGCAGACCCCGACACTGCTCTTCCCGTTCGCGGCGCCGCGCGTCGCCGGGGACCTGTCGGAGGCGGGTTCGCGCTCCGAGATGGAGATGAAGGTCCTGCTCTGGGCGGTGCAGCGATTGATCGGCGGGCTGTCCAAGATCGGCGCCGAGCGCGACATCGCGTCGCGGCTGCATGTGGTGTTGCCCGGCTCGCCCAACCGCGGAATGTTCGGCGGGGACGGCGCCTACGGCGAGGCCAAGTCGGCGCTGGACGCGCTGGTGAGTCGTTGGCACGCCGAGTCCTCCTGGGCCGCAAGGGTCAGCCTCGCCCACGCGCTGATCGGCTGGACCCGCGGCACCGGGTTGATGGGCCACAACGACGCCATCGTCGAGGCCGTCGAGGAGGCCGGTGTCACCACCTACTCCACCGGGCAGATGGCGGCCATGCTGCTGGACCTCTGCGACGTCGAGTCGAAGGTCGCGGCGGCCGGCGCGCCGATCAAGGCGGATCTGACCGGCGGCCTCGCCGAGGCCAACCTCGACATGGCCGAACTGGCCGCCAAGGCGCGCGAGCAGGCCACGTCGGGCGAGCAGGCCACGGGCGACGCGGCTGCCGAAGGCACCATCGCCGCGCTGCCGTCGCCGCCGCGCGGCTTCACCCCCGCGCCGCCCCCGGAATGGGACGACCTGGACGTCGATCCGGCCGACCTGGTGGTGATCGTCGGTGGCGCCGAGATCGGCCCGTACGGTTCGTCGCGCACCCGCTTCGAGATGGAGGTCGACAACGAACTCTCGGCCGCCGGCGTCCTGGAACTGGCCTGGACCACCGGACTGATCCGCTGGGAGGACGACCCCCAACCGGGTTGGTACGACACGGAATCCGGCGACCTGGTGGACGAAGCCGAGCTGGTCGAGCGCTACCACGACACCGTGGTCGAGCGGGTGGGTATTCGCGAGTTCGTCGATGACGGCGCTATCGACCCCGATCACGCGTCGCCGTTGCTGGTGTCGGTGTTCCTGGACAAGGACTTCACCTTCGTCGTCTCGTCGGAGGCCGACGCCCGCGGGTTCGTCGAGTTCGATCCCGAGCACACGGTGGTGCGGCCGGTTCCCGATTCAAGCGACTGGCAGGTGACGCGCAAGGCGGGCACCGAGATTCGGGTGCCGCGCAAGACCAAGTTGTCGCGGGTCGTCGGCGCGCAGATCCCCAGCGGGTTCGATCCGACCGTGTACGGCATCAGCCAGGACATGGCCAGCTCCACCGACCGGGTGGCGCTGTGGAACATCGTCGCGACCGTCGACGCGTTCTTGTCTTCGGGATTCACCCCGACCGAGCTGATGCGGTGGGTGCACCCGGGCCTGGTGGCCAGCACCCAGGGCACCGGCATGGGCGGGATGACGTCGATGCAGACCATGTATCACGGCAACCTGCTCGGCCGGAACAAGCCGAATGACATCCTGCAGGAAGTGCTGCCGAACGTCGTTGCCGCGCACGTCATTCAGAGCTACGTGGGCAGCTACGGCGCAATGATCCACCCTGTCGGTGCGTGCGCTACCGCGGCGGTGTCGGTCGAGGAGGGCGTCGACAAGATCCGACTCGGCAAGGCCGAACTGGTGGTGGCCGGTGGATTCGACGACCTGACGCTGGAAGCGATCATCGGCTTCGGTGACATGGCGGCCACGGCCGACACCTCCATGATGCGGGGCCGGGGCATTCACGACTCGAAGTTCTCCCGGCCCAACGACCGGCGGCGGCTCGGCTTCGTCGAGGCCCAGGGCGGCGGCACCATCCTGCTCGCGCGTGGCGACCTGGCCCTCAAGATGGGTCTGCCGGTGCTGGCCGTGGTGGCCTACGCGCAGTCGTTCGCCGACGGCGTGCACACCTCGATCCCGGCCCCGGGTCTGGGGGCCCTGGGCGCCGGCCGCGGCGGCAGGCAATCGGCGCTGGCGCGCTCGCTGGCCAAGCTCGGCGTCGGGGCCGACGACATCGCGGTGATCTCCAAGCACGACACGTCCACGCTGGCCAACGACCCCAACGAGACCGAGCTGCACGAGCGGCTCGCGGACTCGTTGGGCCGCTCCGAGGGCGCCCCGCTCTTCGTGGTGTCGCAGAAGAGCCTCACCGGCCACGCCAAGGGCGGTGCCGCGGTGTTCCAGATGATGGGCCTGTGCCAGATGCTGCGCGACGGGGTGATCCCGCCCAACCGCAGCCTGGATTGTGTCGACGACGAGCTGACCGGTTCGGCCCACTTCGTCTGGGTGCGTGAGACGCTGCGGCTCGGCGAGAAGTTCCCGCTGAAGGCGGGCATGGTGACCAGCCTCGGCTTCGGCCACGTGTCCGGACTCGTGGCGCTGGTGCACCCGCAGGCGTTCATCGCCGCGCTGGACGCCGATCAGCGCGCCGACTACCAGCGGCGTGCGGAGGGGCGGCTGCTGGCCGGTCAGCGTCGGTTGGCCTCGGCCATCGCCGGCGGTGCGCCGATGTACGAGCGGCCGTCGGGTCGTCGCTTCGACCATGACGCGCCCGAGAAGCGCCAGGAGGCGGCGATGCTGCTGAACCCGGCGTCGCGGCTGGGTGAGGGCGAGGCCTACGAGGTCTCGGCCGGATGACGTCTTCGACCGTCCGTTAGCCTGGCGACCCATGGGAATTGTCGGTGTGGGGATCGACGTCGTCTCCATCCCTGATTTCGCCGAGCAGGTCGACCAGCCGGGAACCGTCTTCTCCGAGACGTTCACACCGGGTGAGCGCCGCGACGCGTCAGACAAGAGCTCTTCGGCGGCCCGGCACCTGGCGGCCCGGTGGGCGGCGAAGGAGGCGGTGATCAAGGCCTGGTCGGGATCCCGCTTCGCGCAACGGCCCGTGCTACCGGAGGACATCCACCGCGACATCGAGGTGGTCACCGACATGTGGGGGCGCCCCCGGGTGCGGCTGAGTGGTGACATCGCCAAACATCTGGCCGACGTGACGATTCACGTGTCGCTGACGCACGAGGGGGACACCGCCGCCGCCGTCGCGATCCTGGAGACGACCGCCGACTAGCCTCGGGATCATGAGCGATCTGTTTGAACGCGTCCGCGAGGTGTTGCCGTCGGTGCGCCGCGACCTCGAGGACTTGGTGCGCATCGAATCGGTGTGGGCGGACCCAGGCCGCCGCGACGAGGTGCACCGCAGTGCGCGGGCAGTGGCGGATCTGTTGTCGCAGGCCGGTTTTGGCGACGTGGAGATCGTCAGCGAGGGCGGTGCGCCGGCGGTCATCGCGCGCCATCCCGCGCCCCCGGGCGCGCCGACCGTGCTGCTCTACGCCCACCACGACGTGCAGCCCGAAGGCGATGCCGGCCAGTGGGCGTCGGCACCCTTCGAGCCCACCGAACGTGGCGGGCGGCTCTACGGGCGCGGCAGCGCCGACGACAAGGCGGGCATCGCAACGCATTTGGCGGCCTTCAGGGCGCACGGCGGCCAGCCGCCGGTGGGCGTGACGGTCTTCGTTGAGGGCGAGGAGGAATCCGGCTCCCCGTCACTGGGCCGGTTGCTGGCCACCCACCGCGACGCGCTCGCCGCCGACGTGATCGTCATCGCCGACTCGGACAACTGGAGCACCGACGTTCCGGCGCTGACGGTTTCGCTGCGGGGCCTGGTCGACTGCGTGGTCGAGGTCGCCACGCTCGACCACGGGCTGCACTCCGGGCTCTGGGGCGGGGTGGTACCCGACGCGTTGAGCGTGCTGGTGCGACTGCTGGCGAGCCTGCACGACGACGACGGCAACGTGGCCGTCGCCGGCCTGCACGAAAGTAGCGCTGCCGCTGTGGATTACCCGCCCGAGCGGGTCCGTGCCGACTCCGGGCTGCTGGATGGGGTGTCCGAGATCGGCTCGGGTTCGGCACCCCAGCGGCTATGGGCCAAGCCCGCGATCACCGTGATCGGTATCGACACCACGCCCATCGACAAAGCGTCGAACACGTTGATCCCGCGAGCCCGCGCCAAAATCAGCATGCGTGTCGCGCCGGGCGGTGACGCTGAAGCGCACCTGGACGCGTTGACGTCGCATCTGCAAAAACATGTTCCCTGGGGCGCGCGGGTCAGCATCACCCGCGGCGACATCGGCGAGCCCTACGCCATCGAGGCCAGCGGCCCGGTGTACGACGCCGCGCGGGCGGCGTTCCGGCAGGGGTGGGGGACCGAGCCCATCGATATGGGCATGGGCGGCTCGATCCCGTTCATCGCCGAGTTCGCCGAAGCGTTCCCGCAAGCCAAGATCCTGGTCACCGGCGTCGAGGACCCCGGCACCCAAGCCCACAGCATCAACGAGAGCCTGCACCTCGGCGTGCTGGAACGCGCCGCGATCGCCGAGGCGCTGCTGCTGGCCAACCTGGCCCAGTGACGCGTCCAGATCGACGCTGGCGCGAAGAAGTACGAGTGAGGTGCAAGCGTCGAAAGATTGTCAGACCGAAAGGTCGCGGCGCAGTCTGGCGACCTAGGAGGTGGCCTTGACGTTGTAATGCGCGACGGAAGGTCAGCCGTTGAGCAGATCGTCGGTGACGCGCCGACCCGACTGGTTAGGTGTGATCCACTTTTCGAGATCGAACCCCTGCCGGGTCGCTTCGGCGAGGTAGGCGGCTTTCGTGGCGTCGTCGATGCGAGGTTCGCGAGCCAGAAGCCACAGGTTTTTGCGGTCGGGTGTGCCGACAAGAGCGACCGTGTACGCGTCATCAATCTTCAGCACCCAGTAGTCACCCTTGGTGAACGGGATCCATCGCAGGAACTGTGGAAGGAACGACACCTCCAACCGTCCCGCCCTCCCGTTCACAGGGGTCGCATGACCGATCGCCTGCGACGGCGCGCCGTCCTTGTCGATGCACCGGTTGTCGACCCGCACGCTTCCGTCCTCTTGGGGCGTGTATTCGGCGGTGATGTCCGAGGCATCCGCTTCCTCCCATCTGAGCGGGAGCCTGCCGAGCTCGTACCACAGGCCGCTGTAGCGGTTGAGGTCGAGAGATCCGACGGCCGTGACGGGGGACCGTTCACTCATCGTGGCTTTCTCCTTCGGTGCACTGGGCTACCGCGCTGGAAAACGCACCGGTTTATCCACCCTCGTTGAACCGATCCGGGATACTCCGCATTGCCGGCGCCAATCACCCACCAAGGGACCCTAAGGAAAGCAGCGGGACGTGCTCAGGCACCCGGCTTGTCGTCACCCTGTTTCTTCAGCGTCTCGCTCGCGCTGCTGACGACGCTCCGGATGAACTCGTACTGCGTCTTGACGAGCTTATCGGCCATATCGAGGGCGGCGTCGACGATGGTGTTGCGTCTCGACGGATGGTCGTCTCCGTGCCCGGGTAACGACTCATCGACAGCGCCAACGAACTTGCGCACGGCATCGATCGCGGTGCGTTGTCCGGCTTCGACTGACTTGAGCACTTCGTCGGACAGGCCTGCTACTCGTTCCGTCAGGTCCGACGCTCGGTCCGCCGCCGTCTTCTTCTCGGTGTCTTCTGCCATGATCGCTCCCTAAGGGATGGCTGCAAAAACTCAACGCTGAATGATTCGGCTCAAGAATGCGCTCAGATCTCGGCTTTCTGTAGGGCCGATGGTCCCCTTCCGCGCACGTGGCGATCGCGCCTCAATTACGAGGCGCTGAGCAGCTTTGTGACGAAGGACGACGTATGTGCAGCCTTGACGTTGTACTGCGCGACGGCGATCTTGCCCTTCTCGTCGACCACGAAGGCCGAGCGGATCACGCCCTGCACGGTCTTGCCGTACATCTGTTTCTCGCCGTAGGCGCCCCAGGCGGTCAGCACCTTGCGGTCGGGATCCGACAGCAGCGGGAACGTCAGCTTTTCGGCGTCGCGGAACTTGGCCAGCTTCTCCGGCTTGTCGGGGGAGATGCCGACCACGTCGAGGCCGGCGTCGCCGAGTTCGTGCAGGTTGTCGCGGAAGGCGCAGGCCTGTTTGGTGCAGCCCGGCGTCGAGGCCGCCGGGTAGAAGTACACGATGACGCGACGCCCCTTGTAGTCGGCAAGCGACACCTGGTTGCCGTTGGCGTCGGGCAGGCTGAACGGGGGCGCTTTGTCGCCCGGCGCAAGCCGCGTGGTCTCGGCCAATTTCTGGGCCCCTTTCTGTTCACCGGAGCGTTGGGGTTATCGCCAGCTGATCTAGGGTAGTGCGTCAGGTGCATCAGGCCGACTGGGAGGACAGACACGTGGCGGACCGGGACCCCGAGGCGATCAAGCGGGACATCGACGTCGCCCGCGACCAGCTGGCGGCCACCGTCGACTCGCTCGCGGTGCGGGCCAACCCGCGCCGCCTCGCCGGCGACCTGAAGGCGAAGGCAGTCGAGTTCGTCAAGAAGCCCGCGGTGGCGGTGTCACTGGCCGGCGTCGGTGTCCTCGTCGTCGTGGTGGTGGTGCATCGGGTGCGCAACCGCTGACCCGTCACGCCATGCCGGCACCCGTGCCGCTCTGCACGTGCACCGGAATATCGTCGGCCCAGGGCTGCGTCGTGACCATGTCCTCGACGTCGACATAGCCGCGCTCGAATTCGCCGGTCGCCGCGTCGACGAGCCGGTACTCCTGCCGCTGGATGTGGATGGGCTGCGCGTCGAGAATCACCACCCGCACGTCGCCGGGCTGGAAATTGCACCGCTGCTGTAGCGCCTCGATGAGGCATTCGTTGTGCATGTGCCCGTCGCCGAAGTTCCAGCCGAGCACCATCGAGCACAGCACCTCGCCCTCGCAGAGGTTGTAGTCGTCCTCGTCGTAGCCGGCCAGCGCGCGGTGCACCAGGGTGAACAGCGCGCGCCCGTGGGTGTTCATCCCGCGGAACGCCATGGCCAGGTGAAGGGGGACCAGGGTCTCCTCTTTGGAGCCGTAGAGGCGCTCGAGTTGCAGGTGTTGCATCGGCCCGAGCGCGCGTGAGCCGGTGCGGAACTTCTCGTCGACCGACGGCTTGACGCACCACACGGTGGTGTCCCAGTTGCCCGCGTAGTACCGCATGCCCGGCAGGAAGGACACCTTGCGCGGGTAGAGGTTTCCGACGACGACGATGCCGGCGATGACCACGAACAGGATCGCCACCGGCAACGGGTTGGCCAGGCCGGACAAGCCGAGGGGGGCATGCGCGACGAACAGCGACAGCACCCCGAGGATCATGAACACGTTCCACTCCAGCGGCACCCCCATCGGGAAGGCCAGCAGGATGTTCAGGTGAAAGACGATCATCACGAACGCGGCGATCGCCGTCGGCCAGCCGCCGTGGGAGAAGAGCAGCGCCAGCGGTACCAAGCCTTCCACCGCGGTGGAGAAGTGGGCGATGAAACCCGCCAATGAGCTGGGCCGCAGGTCGTCCGGATAGTGCTTGAACATCGACCGTTTCAGCGGACCAGACGGGATGAACGGGTTGTTCGCCAGCATCGTCGAGATCACGAACGGGAAGTGCCGGTTGAGTTTTGAGGTGGCGGCCCCCAGCCAGATCACCATGAAGACCACCTTGGCCCCGATGATGGAGTCCGCCCCGGCGAACAGGAAGACGAGCGCCAGCGGCGCGTAGACCTCGCCACGCGCGGCCAGGAAGATCACCTTGTCGCGCAGCCCGATGACGGCCAGGACCGCCAGGATCGCGACGGTGTGCCAGGGCGCCAGCACGCCAATCTCAGTGTGCAGGGCGGGAATTGGCCCGGTGCCGTCGGCCACCAGCGCGATGGCGAGCAACACCAGCAGCGCGCCGTAGAGCGCCGCATCGACCGGGCTGCGGACGCTGCCCCGGGTCAGCGGCACCCGATCGGGCCACGGCGGCAACCGGATGGTGCCGGGCCGCAGCCAGTACAGGATCGAGCCCATCGGCGGGAAGTAACGGCCGGCCAGTGGCCCGAAGCAACAACCCAGGCCGATGACTTCGAACAGCATCGTGTACAGCACGGCCTTCTCGAACACAATCGGTTCCGACCACCAGGCGGCGACGCCGGTGAAGCTGCCGATGCCGGCCGTGCACCACCCGAACACCCAGCCGCCCAGGATGTACAGCGCGATCTTCACGCCGTACATCACGTGCATCACCAGTGGGGTGCCGAAGCCGTTCTCGGCGATGTGGCGCACCATCGGCACGATCCGCTCGGCGCGGCTCTGCTTGCTCCATTCGGCTACCTCGACGACGGGCAGATTCGGCTGGATGAACCCCATTGCAGCTCCTTCGACGCGGCTTGTTTCCAGGGGCGTTCGCTGTGAAGGAGAAGCTACCGGCCGGATCATCCGCGCGGCATACGAATTACGTCGAAAAAGTCGGGACGGGCCCGCCGCATGTCACGTGTCTATGCCGTAGCCACCGCGCAGGTCCGTGTGGGCGGCTTTCAACAACTGGTTGCACAGCACCACCAGCGCATCGACGTCAAGGTCCGACTCATCGCCGAGTTGCTTGAGAAACGTTGCTTCTTCGTCCTTCAGCGCAGTCCACTTTCGCTTCCGTTCGACCATCGCCTCATCGCTGTTTTGTGGGACGTCGACGGCGGTCTGGAGTTGCTCCTTGCACGCATCCAGCTGCGTCAGCGAGTAGCCGTGCTCGCGGAATTGGCGGTCCCATTCGTCGAGGATCAATTCGGTGAGGTCACGAACCGGTTCTGCGGCGTAGATCATCAGCTCGGCGACTCCGTCGTCGAGACCCAGCCGTGCGCGGAATTCGTACAACTCTCTGGTGGCCGCCGCCCGCCTTCGGCTGATGCTCTCGTCGGTGACTTCGGTGCCCGCGAGGGGTTCCGCCCCGCGCTTGAGGTGAAGGGTTGCCGAGATGAGACGCTTCAGCACCGCCTTCTTGTCCTCGCCGGCCCGCTTCTCGTAGTCGAGCACCAGAGCGTGGTCTCGATCCTCCCGCTTGGTTCTGGCGTCGATACGCTTCGTCCAGACCGCCACCGTCGCAGTCGACAAGACGGACGCGACCGGCACCAGAGTGGTCGTGAGCACGGTCTCCCAGCTCATGGCGCTACCGCCGGTCTCCGAGTGTGCACGAACGTGCTCATTCCCACGTGGCTCAGTGTGCCTGACTGGACAGTGGTACACGAGGGTTTGCCACCGTCACCGCGGCGCTGTTAGGGCGCGCGCCTGACGAGGGTAAGACATAATCGTCTCACTTGAGATATATTTGTCTCATGACGCCGGATCGTGAACAGATGTTGCGTGCCGCCGCGGATTTCCTCGGTCGGCGTCCCAACGCGACGCAGGACGAGATCGCCGCGGCGGTCGGCGTCAGCCGGGCGACCCTGCATCGTCACTTCGCCGGGCGGGGCGCACTCCTCGAGGCACTGGACCAACTCGCGGTGGCGCAGATGCGCGAGGCCCTGGGGACCGCCCGCTGGCAGGAGGGCTCGGCCACAGAAGCGTTGCAGCGCTTGGTGACCGCGTGCGAACCCGTGTCCGGATACCTCACCTTTCTGTGCACCCAGAGTCAGGGTTTCGACGCCGATCAGGCGCAGGAAGGGTGGGCCGAGATCGACGCCGAGATCAGGGCACTGTTCGAGCGCGGCCAGCGAGAAGGCGAATTCCGCCCCGATCTCAGTGCCGTCTGGTTGACCGAGGCGTTCTACGACCTTGTCGCGGGCGCGGCGTGGGTCATCCAGGCGGGACGGGCCGCGCGCCGAGACTTCACCCCGATGATCACCGACCTGCTGCTACACGGGGTGAGCCGGTCATGACCCGGGGTTGGTTGGCACTCGGGGTGCTCAGCCTCGGAGTGCTGGTGATCGGCGTCGATGGCACGGTACTGGCCGTCGCCACCCCGCTGATAATCACCGATCTCGGGGCGACGGCGACGCAGGTCTTGTGGATCGGCGATATTTACTCCTTCGTGCTGGCTGGTCTGCTTATCACGATGGGCAGCCTCGGCGACCGGATCGGCCACAAGAAGCTGTTACTCTGCAGCGCAACGGCATTCGCTTGCATGTCGGCGGCGACGGCATATGCCCCGACCGCCATCCTGCTGATCGGCGCGCGGGCACTGCTGGGCGTGGCGGGGGCGGTGTTGGCACCGTCGACCCTGGCGTTGATCCGCGGCCTGTTTCCCCAACCACGGCAACGCAGCGTGGCTGTGGGCGTGTGGGCCGCCATGTTCTCGGCGGGTACCGCAATGGGCCCGGTGGTGGGTGGGCTACTCCTGGAGCACTTCTGGTGGGGCTCAGTGTTTTTGATCAACGTCCCGGTGATGCTCATGCTCCTTGTCGGCGGCATCGTCTTGTTGCCGGAACAGCGCGACCGTACGCCGGGGCCGTGGGACCTGCCCAGCGTCACGCTGGCGCTCGTCGGCATGCTTGGCGTCGTCTACGCCGGCAAGGAAGGTGCCACCAATGGGCTTCGGGTGCAAGTTGCGGCGGCCGGTGTCGTCGGCGCCGCGGCGCTGACGGTGTTCGTCCGGCGGCAGCTCAGGCTGAACACACCGTTGATCGACGTACGGCTTTTCGCCAATCGCGCGTTTTCAGGTGTCGTCGCCGCTAATCTGCTTTCCGTGCTTGGCCTTTCGGGCCTGGTGTTCTTCCTGTCGCAATTCTTTCAACTGGTTCAGGGATACAGCCCGCTGAGGGCCGGGATGGCCGAACTGCCCGCCGCGGTCGCCGCGACCGTGTTCGGCCTGTTGGCCGGTGTCGCCGTGCGCCACTGGTCGCAGCGCGCGGTCCTCGCGACCGGTCTGGCGTTGGTCGGTGGCGCGATGGCGTCGCTGACACTGATCAGCCCATCCACCGGCTATCCGCAGCTCGGCGTCGCACTCTTTGTCGTCGGCGTCGGCCTCGGACTGGCTTTCACCGCGGCGAGCGACGTCGTGATCGCCAGCGTCATGCCGGACCGAGCCGGCGCGGCAGCGGCGGTTTCGGAGACCGCCTATGAGCTCGGCTCGGCGCTCGGCATCGCGGCACTTGGCTCCATCGTCAGCGCGGTCTACCGCGGGCTGGAAATTCCGTCCGGCGCCGCGGATGCCGTGGCGTCGCAAGCGCGGAATTCGCTTGCCGCTGCGACCGTGGCTGCGAGAAGTCTGCCTGCCGAGAAGGCACGAAGCTTGTTGGCCGCCGCGAAGTCAGCATTCACTGACGGGCTGGCCATCGCCGCGGGGGTCGGCTCGGCGCTGCTGCTCGCGTCGGCGGTGGCGGTGTGGCTGCTGCTCGAGCCAGTTCCGACGCCACAACCGGGTCAGCCGGCGGGAGGCACGCTCTGCTCGAAGCAGAAAACGTTCGCCGGGTCGTACTTGGCTTTAACCTCGCGGAGCCGTTCGCAGTTGGAGCCGTAATACTCACGCTCCCAGTCGGACGCGGGAGCATTGGGGACGTTGACGTAGGCGCCGTCGCCGAAGGGGCGCAGTGCGCGCCAGAAGTCGACGGCCCAGCCCAGAGCCTTCGAGTTCAGCGCGGGGTCGTCCCAAGCCGCGCCGGGCTCGCAGTAGAACAGCGCGTCACGGTGCGGGAACGCCGACCCGCCGGGCGGGGCGTGGCGCACGGCCCCGCCGAAACTCGAACAGAAGAAATTGCTCGGCGCGCTGGGTGTGTTCGACATGAAGCGAACGACCAGATCAATCGCCTCATCGGGGAATGGGCGAGTGACGAACTGAGAGTAGAACTTCCAGAACGGGAGATCCGCCGCCCTGTCGATATTTCCGTAGATGGTCGGCCAGGCCTCGTTCGTGTAGGTCACCTCGGGCTTGCCGATCGCCAGTAGCGAACGCAGCTCGGCGTCCAGTTCTTCGCGTGAGCCGCCGTGTAGCACCGCCGAGAGCTCGACCGCGGCGGAGCCCGCCTCCAGGGCACTGGTCAGGCGCTCGTCGGCGATCGGAGCGTCACGCTGCCATGTGCGAAGGATCGCGCCCAGATCGTCGAGACCGGTCCACCTGACAATCGCGAAGTCGACCCGCGAGAGCTCGTGCAGCTTCAGCGTGTAGGACGTGGCGATCCCGAAGTTGCCGCCGCCCCCGCCGCGGCACGCCCACAGCAGGTCGGCGTTGCTGTGCTCGGAGGCCTCGACAACCTTCGCCGAGCGCGGGCCGTCGGCCACCACCATCTCGGCCGCGATCAGGTTGTCGGACGCCAATCCCAAACTGCGCGTGAGTAATCCGAAGCCACCGCCGAGAACCACGCCGCCGAGCCCGACGCCCCCCTCCGAGCCGGTCGGAATGACAAAGCCGCGCTGCCCGAGAGCCGGGACGATCTCCTTCTGCGTGAGCCCGGTGCCGACCGTCGCCGTGCGCGCCGTTTCGTCGATCGTGACGCTCTTCATGCGACTGACGTCGACAACCAGGCCGCCGTCGATCGAGGACCAGCCATCAAGGCTGTGGCGCCCGCTGCGGGCACGCAGGGCTATGCCCTCCTCGCGCGCCCACCCGACCGCGTTGACCACGTCCTGTGTGTCGGCGCAGAACACGATTGCCTCGGGGTAGCGCGAATACAGGCGATTCCAGCCCACCCGCGCTGCCTCGTAGCCGGGGTCGCCCGCGCGCACCACCTCGCCCGTCAGCTTGCTAGTCATTCCGTCACTCCTGAATTCGCTGCGAAGGGATCGGCGTCTGAGGGCCCGGTCTCCAGCACGCCGCGGTTGAAGATCAGCATCTTGAGAAGTACGCCGCGCCGCGACGATCAAGCAGGCAGGCGATCAGGTTGGGACGCGTGCCTCTCCGGGCGCCGTCGAAGGTTTTGCCCCGTTCGCCGCGTCACCTTCCATCAAGGGGCACCACGGACCCTAGACGCCTGGATGGATTGTTTTCAGCAAACTCCCGAAACCGGGCAGAATGTGGCCGAAGTGGACGTCGCGCGGTGGGCACGCGCCTAGAGTCGAACGGCCGGCCGCGTATCCACGACTGGCCCAATTTTCCATCTCCGCCCGGGTTTTCGGGGTGATGGTCTCGAGGAGTGTGGCTTGTGAGTGGTTGGATCGTGAGCAATGTCCCGTCATGGTTGCTGTTAGTCGGGCTCAACGTCCTCATCGCGGGCGCAGCAGTGCTCGCCCTGGTGTATGTCCGGCATCGATTTCCCGGCCTGAGGGGGGACGAGCGCAGCGAGGTCACGCAGTTCGCCTTCTTGTTGGTCGGGTTCGTGTACGCGTTCTTCACAGGTTTCATCGTTACCGCGATGTGGGGTCAGAACAATAATGCGGACGACGCGATGCGGGCCGAGGGCACGACTGGGGTACAGCTGGCCAACGGCCTCACCGTGTTCGACAAGGCTGACAGCGACCGAATCCGCCAAGCGCTGCTGGACTATGAACGCGCGGCCGTAACTGAGTGGCCGATGGCCGCCAACGGCCACGCCTACCCTGCGGCCGGCCAGGCGCTGCAGCGCCTTCGCGCCGCATATCAGGTAGTTCAGCCGCGCACCGATATCCAAAAGGCTTCTCTCGCTGCGTCTTCCGACTCCCTTGACAAGATCGGTCAGGCACGCACGGATCGGCTGATCCGGGCTCGCACTGCAAACGGGCTGCCCTCGTCGATGTGGGTAGTCTTCTTCTTGCTCAGCGGGCTGGTACTTGGCTGCGTCATCGTCTACAGCGTCGAAAACCCCGTCATTCACTACTCGTTGGTCGCGACCGTGGCCGTGCTGCTGGCCACCGACCTGTTTCTCGTCTTGGAACTCGCCCATCCGTATATCGGCGACACTGCGACCTCGCCGGAGCCGCTGAACGCGGTCATCCAGGCCCTCTCGGCCCCACCGGCGTAGTCGCTATGCATGTACGGGCTGAAGTCGCACGCCGTCCGGACCAGCGCGCGTGATACAGATACCGCCACGGGGTTTGCTGTGGCATGCTGCAAGTTATTGGCGCTCTGATTAGTTTCACGCGCCCAAATCTCGTCATCGGCAAGTAGCGCAGCAAGCTCGCCCGGTTTGGTCGGGTTCCCTCTAGGTCAGTCCGTCACCGCGTCGACCGGATGTCGACATCGCCCTCGGGAGGTATGCATGTCCGTTCTGCGGTCAACCCAGCGCGCCGCGTTCGCGCTGGTCGCTCTAGCGGCGGTGGCGACGGTAGCCGGCGGCTGCCATAGCGAATCCAAAGCCAGCCCCGACCCGACCCCGACAAGCAACGCCCCACGAAACTGCGCCGCCCTATATAACGGGGACCCCCAAAACCCCGATTGGAGACGATGCATGGGAATGCCGTCCGACTGAATTCGATTGGCGCTGCCCTCATCCCCACCATCATCGCCTGCGGCGGGTACGACGGCATGGGGTCGAATAGTCGTTCAAGTTAAAGACAACGCACCGGCGTGCCGATTGCTGCAGGGGTCGCCCGCCCCAGCATGGGGGATGTTCACCGAACCGGTGGCCGGCATGTCGCCAAACACCAAAGTCCAGAAAAAATTTTTCTGACCTCGGGTTATGGGTTGTGCGCCGTCAGGGTTTCGAACCCCGGACCCGCTGATTAAGAGTCAGCTGCTCTACCAACTGAGCTAACGGCGCTTTCGACGGTCGAGACCGCGTACGCGACAATAACAGGCGTCCTGCCGCGGAGTGAAATCCTTGGAATCCTCTCCAGCGTAGCCACCGAGAAGATGGCAGGCCCCCGCCCGGACGCTCCGGTCACCTCGATCAACGAAATGGCCTGCAGCGCAGCGTGCTCAGAACAGCGTCCCGCAGTACGGTGCCCGGTCGGTGCGAAAGGCGGCATCCAAGTCGCGTATCGCACCCGGCCGCAGTTCTGTGGTCCGGCGACGCCGAACTCCACGAGACGGTCGATCAACCGGCCTGAAGACCCGGCTGAAATGGCCTGACGGCGCAATTCGTCACGATCGCGTGACACCGGATCGTGGACCTGCCGAGGACGGCACGTGAGCGCCCAAAAACCCATTACAATTCATGCACTGTTTCTGGTCAGCGGTGACCAACTCATCAAATTTCATGGAAGGTCGGTCGATGACGCCTTTGCGCAAACGACGATCGTGGCTGGCTGCCGCGATCGCTTCGGTTGCTGTCTTCGGCGTTGCCTGCGGCGGCGGCAACACCGCGGCGCCGCAGAAGGTGATCTTCGACAAGGGCACCCCGTTTGCCGACCTGCTCGTCCCGAGGCTCACCGCCTCGGTGACCGACGGCGCCGTCGGCGTCACCGTCGATTCACCCGTGACAGTGAGCGTCGCGGACGGCGTCCTTGCATCGGTCACCATGGTCAACGAGAACGGCAGGTCGATCAGCGGCCAACTCAGCCCCGACGGGCTGCGCTGGTCGACCACCGAGCAGCTCGGCTACAACCGGCGCTACACGCTGAGCGCCAAAGCGCTGGGCATGGGCGGCGCGGCGAATCGCCAGATGACCTTCCAGACCAGCTCGCCCGCCCATCTGACCATGCCGTACGTCAACCCGGGCGACGGCGATGTCGTCGGCGTCGGCGAGCCGGTGGCGATCCGCTTCGACGAGAACATCGCCAACCGCGCCGCGGCGCAGAAGGCCATCACGATCACCACCAACCCACCCGTAGAGGGTGCGTTCTACTGGCTCAACAATCGTGAAGTACGTTGGCGCCCAGAGCATTTCTGGAAATCGGGAACGACCGTCGATGTGGCGGTCAACACCTATGGCGTCGACCTGGGTGACGGAATGTTCGGCGAGGACAGCGTCAAGACCCACTTCACCATTGGCGACGAGGTCATTTCGACCGCCGATGACACCACCAAGACGGTGACCGTGCGCGTCAACGGCGAAGTGGTCAAGACGATGCCGACGTCGATGGGTAAGGACAGCACGCCGACTGCCAACGGGTTCTACATCATTGGCGGCCGGTTCAAGCACATCATCATGGATTCGTCGACGTACGGCGTTCCGGTCAACTCGCCCAACGGATATCGCACCGAAGTCGACTGGGCTACCCAGATGTCCTACAGCGGCGTGTTCGTGCACTCCGCGCCGTGGTCGGTCGGCGCACAGGGACATACCAACACCAGCCACGGGTGCCTGAACGTGAGCCCCAGCAATGCGGAGTGGTTCTACGACCACAGCAAGAGCGGCGACATCGTCGAGGTCATCAACACCGTGGGGCCGACGCTGCCTGGCACCGAGGGGCTAGGTGACTGGAACGTGCCCTGGCCGCAGTGGAAAGCGGGCAACGCCAACACCTGACGCGCGATCAGGCGACCTTCTGCCAGGCTGCGCAGTTCCTGGTCATGAAGGCGCGATCGGTCGGCAGAATCTGCACCGCCTGGGGACCGTCGTTGACGTTGTTGTCGATGATGTCGCCGGTGTCCAGGCTGCGCAGCCTCGCCCAATAGCATCCGTAATTGCCGGCGCTGCGGTAGGTGCCCGGTGCGATGTCGCTGCCGACGATGAACGTGCCATTCGCCGCGATGGTCGTTTTGGGCCCCGGCGGCGGTGGCGGCGCGACGGTCACGGTCACCGTCTTGGTCGCTGCGGGCAGCGTCGAGGTGACGGTGGTCGCCGTGTGGCTCGATCCCCCACAGCCGGCCAGAAGAACAGCGCAGCCCGCGATGGCCGCTCGCCGGGCAAGGGGGCGGCGTATCCGACGATGATTCGGCGGCACGGGCCGCTGTCCCTCCTGCGTAGGGGCGCGATCGCATTGCGCTGGGTCGATTACGCCCAGGCGGTCGGGAAGCGACAACGCCTCCCAACCGATTGGGGTGAGTGACGGGACTCGAACCCGCGACATTCAGGATCACAACCTGACGCTCTACCAACTGAACTACACCCACCATGGCCGCCGCCGGGCCGGGGCCCACGAGCAGCGACTGTCGATATTAGCGGTTCGGTGGCTCGGTCGCCGAATCAATTGCTCCGGACGGGCCCGGCGTGCCGTCCAGATCGGCCACGACGGCCTCGATTTCGCTGGTAGACGGCCCCGGCGGGGCGACGAACGCCGTCCGGCGGTAGAACTTCAGCTCGCGGATCGATTCGTGGATGTCGGCCAGCGCCCGATGGGCGAGTCCCTTGACCGGCTGGCCGAAGTAAATCCGCGGATACCAACGTCGGCAGAGCTCCTTGATCGAGCTCACGTCGATCATCCGGTAGTGCAGGAACGAGTCCAGCGCGGGCATGTCGCGGGCAATGAACGCGCGGTCGGTGGCGATGGAATTGCCCGCCAGTGGCGCCGTCTTGGATTGCTTGACGTGCTTGCCGACGTAATCGAGCACCATGGCCTCGGCGGTCGCCATGTCGACGGTGGACGCCCGCACCTCGTCGATCAACCCGGAACGCGAGTGCATTTCGGTGACGACCTCGATCATCGACGACAGCGCCGCATCGTCGGCGTGGATCACCACGTCGACGCCGTCGCCGAGGATGTTCAAATCGGCGTCGGTGACCAGGGCCGCGATTTCGATCAACTTGTCCGAGCCGAGGTTCAGCCCGGTCATCTCGCAGTCGATCCACACCAACTCGTCTCGCACAGCGCTCAGACTAGGCGCAAGTGGCGCTCACGTTGTCCGTCGCCCCCGACTCCGCCGGAGAAGTAGTGTGAGCGTTGCCGGACCGCATGCCGAACCACTGGAGAACAGGGGGGCGCAGCACGATGAGCACCGAATCAGCGGAGACACCCGCACGCCGGATCGCCGACGGTTATGCCGTCGACGGACAGGCACTCGAATTGGGCACGGTCGTCGTCGACGGCGCGGCCGACCCGACGGCACAGATCCGCATCCCGCTCTCCACGATCAACCGGCACGGTCTGGTGGCCGGTGCGACGGGAACCGGCAAAACCAAGACGCTGCAGCTGATCGCCGAACAACTCAGCGCGGCGGGCGTTGCGGTGATGATGGCCGACGTGAAGGGCGATCTTTCGGGCCTGGCCCGGCCAGGTGAGGGCAACGACAAGACCGCCGCCCGGGCCAAAGACACCGGCGACGACTGGGCGGCGACCGGATTCCCGGTCGAGTTCCTGTCGCTGGGCACCGGGGGAGTGGGCGTACCGGTACGCGCGACCGTCGCCAGCTTCGGTCCGGTTCTGCTGTCGAAAGTGTTGGGGCTCAACGCTACCCAAGAGTCGACGCTGGGACTGATTTTTCACTGGGCCAAGGAGAACAATCGTCCGCTGGTGACGCTGGACGATCTGCGCGGCGTCATCAGCCACCTGGCCAGCGAGGAGGGTAAGGCCGACCTGAAAGATCTCGGCGGGGTGTCGTCGACGACGGCGGGCGTCATCCTGCGGGCACTGGTGAACCTGGGCGGCGAGGGCGGGGACACGTTCTTCGGCGAGCCGAAGCTTGACCCCAACGATCTGCTGCGCGTCGACGGGCAGGGCCGCGGCATCATTTCATTGCTGGAGTTCAGTGGTCAGTCGTTGCGCCCCGTCATTTTCTCCACCTTCCTGATGTGGCTACTGACCGATCTGTTCGCGGTGCTGCCGGAGGTCGGTGACGTCGACAAGCCCAAGCTGGTCTTCTTCTTCGACGAGGCCCACCTGTTGTTCGCCGATGCCTCCAAGGCCTTCCTCGAACAGGTCGAACAGACGGTCAAGCTGATCCGCTCCAAGGGTGTGGGGGTGTTCTTCTGCACCCAGCTCCCCACCGACGTCCCCAACGACGTGCTCTCCCAGCTGGGCGCCCGCATCCAGCACGCGCTGCGGGCATTCACCCCGGACGATCAGAAAGCGCTGAGCAAGACCGTCCGCACCTACCCGAAAACCGATGTGTACGAACTGGAGTCGGCGTTGACGTCGCTGGGAATCGGTGAGGCCGTTGTCACGGTGCTGTCCGAGAAGGGCGCACCGACGCCGGTTGCGTGGACCCGGATGCGGGTGCCTCGGTCGCTGATGGCCTCGATCGGCGCCGACGCTATCGCGCAGGCAGCGAAAGACAGTCCGCTGCAGGCGAAGTACGGCCGGACGGTTCAGCAACCGGAGCGGCCGCAGCCGGGCCCGCCAGCCCAACCGGGGCCGCAGCCGCCGCAGGTCCAGTCCGAGTACCCGCCAGTGCCGGCGAACGAGCCGGTGCCGCCGATGCCGGAGCCGGCGGAGCCCAAAGGGTCCGGCTTGTTAGAACGGCTGTGGCACGATCGGGAAGTGCAAAGCGCGGTGAACACCGGGATCCGCGAACTTATCCGAGTCAAGTTCGGCAACGGCCGTCGGCGGCGGAAGTAAGGCTAGCTGCCGCCCAGCTTCTTGTAGAAGCTGCCCACGATCGGCGCCACGATCGCGCGCGGCGCGTAACCGCTCGCCACCGACATCGCCTTGGACGTCAGGCCGGGGACGATCCGCATCTTGTTGCGCGCCAACGCATCCAGTGACACCTGGGCGGTGTGCTCGGTGGAGATCCACAGGAAGTCCGGCACCAGCCGCTCCACCAGCGACCGCTCGGCGTCGTCAGGCAGGTCGGTGCGCACGGGTCCCGGTGCGAGCAGCGTCACGTGCACACCCGAGTGGCGCAGTTCGCCGCGCAGCGATTCGCTGAAGGTGTTCGCGAACGCCTTGGTGGCCGCATAGGTTGCGTTGTAGGGAATCGGCGAATTGCCCGCCGCCGAACCGGAAATGAGGATGCCGCCGGCCTTGCGCTCCACCATGCCCGGCAGCACCGCCAACGTAAGGTCGTGCACGCCCAGCACATTCAGCTGCAGCTGCGCCTTTTCGGTCGCCGGGTCGAGCGTCGCCACCGGGCCGAAGGTCGCGGTGCCGGCGTTGGCGCACAGGATGGAGATGGGTCGGGCGGCCAGTTCGTCGCACAGCTTCGCCCGTTCCCCCGGGTCGGCCAGGTCGGCGGGCCGCACCTCGACGGCGACGCGGTACTTGTCGCTCAGGCGGGCGGCCAGCTCGTTGAGCAGGTCTTCGCGTCGCGCGGTGACGATCAGGCTGTGTCCGCGCGCGGCCAGTTCGGTAGCCAGCGCTTCGCCGATGTTCTGCGAAGCTCCGGTCACCACGGCACGCGCGTCTGGGCTGGGCGCGGGGATCGGCATGAGCCAATCGTAGACAGGCGGCGCGGCGTAGCCGGGCGCGGCGGGTCGGCTGCCGAAAGCATGCGGCACGCGGTGTGCGAAACACATAGAGTGCCGGGCATGCGCCAGCCGTCGCCGGATTCACTCACGCCCACGCCCTCCCGGGTAGTGGCGTGGGCGCTCTGGGACTGCGGCTCCACCGGCCTGAACGCCATAGTGGCGACCTTCGTCTTCTCCGTGTATCTGACCAGCAGCGTGGGGGTGGGTATATCCGGCGGCACCACACCGGCGAGCTGGTTGGGGCGTGCCGCGGCCATTGCCGGGTTGACCGTCGCCCTGCTGGCGCCGGCCGTCGGCGTCTGGGTGGAGTCCCCGCATCGCAGGCGGGTGGCCCTGAGCGTGTTGACCGCTCTGGCCGTCGCGCTGACATGCGGGATGTTCTTCATCCATGACCGCCCCGGCTACCTATGGGCCGGGCTGGCACTGCTGGGGGCGACGGCGGCCTGCGGCGATCTGGCCAGCGTCCCGTATAACGCGATGCTGCGCCAACTTTCGACGCCACAGACCGCCGGCCGGATTTCCGGCTTGGGTTGGGCCGCCGGTTACATCGGCAGCGTCCTGCTCCTGCTCGTGGTCTACACCGGATTCATTTCCGGGAATGGCTCCGGGCCGGATGCCACGCGCGGGCTGTTCCGGATATCTCAGCACGACGGCCTCTACGTCCGCGAGGCGATGCTGGTCGCGGCGGCATGGCTGGCGATTTTGGCTTTGCCCCTGCTGCTCGTCGCGCACCGGCTCCCCGACTCGACCGAGGTGCACGAGCCGACGAGCATGCTCGGCGGCTATCGCAAGCTGTTTGCGGAGGTCGCCGCCGAATGGCGGCGCGACCGCAACCTGGTCTACTTCCTGTTCGCCAGCGCGCTTTTCCGGGATGGGTTGGCGGCGATCTTCGCTTTCGGCGCCGTCCTCGGCGTCAACGTGTACGGCATCTCGCAGGGCGACGTGCTCATCTTCGGTGTGGTGGCCAGCGTGGTGGCGGCGGTGGGCGCGGTGCTGGGTGGCTTCGTCGACCACCGCATCGGGTCGAAACCCGTCATCGTGGCGTCGCTGGCCGCGATCGTCGTCCTGGGGCTCACCCTGATGCTGCTGTCCGGCTCGGTGGCCTTCTGGATTTGCGGGCTACTGCTGTGCATGTTCATCGGGCCGTCGCAGTCGTCCTCGCGTGCCCTGCTGCTGCAGATGGCGAAGCACGGCCGGGAGGGTGTCGCGTTCGGCCTGTACACGATGACCGGGCGGGCGGTGGCGTTCGTCGCGCCGTGGCTGTTCTCCGTGTTCGTGGATGTATTCGGCGCCGTGCGCGCCGGTCTGGGCGGCATCTCGCTGGTGCTGATCGCCGGTCTGCTGGCCATGCTGGCGGTCCGGGTCCCGGCACGCGGTGCCCTCGCCGGCGAACCGTCGTAGAGCGGTTAGCCCCGGGCGTCGCAGATGGTTAAGCCCACCCCGGCGCGCTTGCTCACTTGAGCGCCGTTGACGGTGACCGAGCAGGTGACGTTGTGACCGATGTTGACGATTGTGACGTTGGCCGGGTGCGCCGCCGACTTGGCGAGGCTGACCTCTTTGGTCCAGGGCAGCTCGACGTTGAATTCGGTTTGGATCAGATCCCCGGTGTCGATGTACATGATGCTGATGGCGCGGCCCTCGCCGGCCACGCTGTAGACGATGTCCTGCAGGCCGGCCGGGCCGGTCGACTCGGTGGGCGTCGGCAATCCGCCGGTGGGGGGCACCGGGGCGGGGATGCGCGGCGCTGACGTGCGTGTCGACGGGCTCGGCATCGGGGGAGTCGTCTCCGGCATGGCGGGCAGCGGCGGGACGGCGGTCTGGGTCTTGATCGCGTTGTTCACCAGCACCAGAGCGATGACCAAGGCGACCACCAGCAGCACGGCCGCGCCGGCGACGATCCACAGCCATCGCGGTGGAGGCTTCGGTCCTTCGGGCGGCGGGGGAGCCGAGCCCTGCTGCTGCAGCCGACCCGACGGAGGAAGCTCCTGCTGCCAGTACGCGGGCAGCTGCCTGGTCGTGTTGGTGTCGTTCAGCCCGGCCGCCCACGGCGGAGCTTGCGCGCCATAGGCCGGTGCATAGGGCGCCTGATCGGCGTAAGCCGGGTCGACGGGCGGCGGGTACCAGGCGCGCTGCTGGCCCGATCCCGGCAAAGAGTCACTGAACCGTTCGGTGGGACGTGAATCGTTCATGTCCACCTCATAGTTTGCAAGAGTACCTGCGCCGGGCGCTCGGACGGCGAATCACCTCATGGGCGGCTCAGGGGCACTCGTTCCCCGCGGCGAGAGCCGCGACCGTCATCGCGCGCATCACCGCGCGGGACCGTGCGGCGCGGGCGGGCTTGCCGCGCGAGGCGTCGGGGGATTTCATGCTGTGGGGCGTCGAATTGAGCAAACCGAAAACCGCGTGGGCGGTCAGCCGCACATCGGCCTCGGCGAGGTCGGGATTGAGCTCGCGAAGCACGCCGACCCAGACCTCAACGTATTGGCGTTGAGCCTTGCGTACCTGCTTCTCAGCGGCCTCGGGCAGGTGCGCGAGGTCGCGGTCCTGGATGCGGATCAGGTCCGGTTCGCCCAGCGCGAAGTCCAGGTGAAAGTCGATCAGACCGTCGAGCGTTGCGGCCGGGTCGTCGGAGTTGCGGGCCCGCACGTCGCGGGCGCCGGCGAGCAGCCGGGCGCTGATGCCCACCAGCAACTCGACCAGCAGCGACTCCTTGTTGGGAAAGTGCCGGTAGATCGCCGGGCCGCTGACGCCGGCGGCGGCGCCGATGTCTTCCAGCCGCACGGCGAGAAAGCCGCGCTCGGCGAACAGTCGCTCGGCGGCCGATAGCAGCTGCAGGCGACGGTCGGATTTCAACTGGCTGCGTCGATTTGGGGCATCGGCGGGGCCGGCCTGGCCGTCGGAGGTGGACGTTGTCATGACGAACCCCCGTCCAGTTGGTTAATCACCACTAACTTAGCATGAGTTATTCACGATTAACCTGCGGTAACGGGCGGCGACCTTCCGGTGCAGTAGTCCCTGGACCAGCGGGAGCGACGATGGTATTGTCGCCCTGAGTTAATGAAGATTAACTCAAAACGCCCCGCCCGACGGCAAGGAGGCTGCTGCGGCGATGGACAAGGTGGTGGCGACGGCCGCTGAGGCGGTTGCCGACATAACCGACGGGTCGTCCCTGGCGGTCGGAGGCTTCGGGTTCTGTGGCATCCCCGAGGCATTGATCGCCGCGCTGGTCGCCACCGGGGTGCGTGACTTGGAGACGGTGTCCAACAACTGCGGCGGAAACGGTGTCGGGCTGGTGCACCTGTTGGTGCACAAGCGGATTCGCCGTGCGGTCGCCTCCTACGTCGGTGACAATAAGGAGTTCGCCCGCCAGTTCCTCGCCGGTGAGCTCGAGGTGGAACTCACCCCACAGGGCACGCTGGCGGAGCGACTGCGTGCCGGTGGCATGGGGATTCCGGCCTTCTATACCCCGGCGGGGGTGGGTACTCCCGTCGCCGACGGTGGGCTCCCGTGGCGCTACGACGCCTCGGGCGCGGTGGCCGTCATGTCGCCGCCCAAGGAGACCCGCGATTTCGACGGTGTCACCTACGTTCTGGAGCGGGCGATCCGCACGGACTTCGCGCTGGTGCACGCCTGGAAGGGCGACCGGCACGGCAACCTCGTCTACCACCGCGCCGCCTCCAACTTCAACCCCGACTGCGCGCAGGCCGGCAGGATCACCATCGCCGAGGTGGAACACCTCGTCGAGCCGGGAGAGATCGACCCCGCTACGGTGCACACCCCCGGCGTCTTCGTGCAACGAGTCGTGCATGCGCCCGACCCCGTCAAGCCGATCGAGAAGCTGACGGTGCGCTGATGCGCGCGCCACGACGATGCAGAACGAAGCGATGAGGAGGAGTGGCGCTGATGCCATGGAGCAGAGAGGGTTTGGCCGCGCGGGTGGCCGCCGAACTGGAGGACGGTCAATACGTCAACCTCGGCATCGGGATGCCCACCCTGGTCCCCAACCACATCCCAGCCGGCGTCACCGTGGTCGTGCATTCGGAGAACGGCATCCTGGGCGTGGGACCTTATCCCCGGCCCGAGGACGTCGACGCGGACCTGATCAACGCGGGGAAGGAGACGGTCACCACGTTGTCCGGCGCGTCCTTCTTCGGTTCCTCGACCTCGTTCGGGATCATTCGCGGTGCACACCTAGACGTCGCCGTGCTTGGGGCGATGCAGGTCTCGGCCACCGGCGACCTCGCCAACTGGATGATTCCCGGGAAGATGGTAAAGGGCATGGGCGGTGCGATGGACCTGGTCCACGGCGCCCGCAAGGTGATCGCGATGATGGAGCACACCGCGCGCGACGGCAGCCCGAAAATCGTTGAGCGGTGCGCGCTTCCGCTGACGGGCGCGGGCTGTGTCGACCGTATCATCACCGACCTGGCCGTCATTGATGTCCGTGACGACGGTTTGCACTTGGTCGAGACGGCGCCGGGCGTCTCGACCGACGAGGTGATCGACAAGACCGAACCGCCGCTTGTGCTGGCGACAACCGGGAGGCATTCGTGAGTTCATCCGTGATGACCGCTCCATCGTTCGCCGATGAGCACCGCCGGTTGGTCGGCGAGTTGAACGCCAGGCTGGCGGCCGCGGCACTGGGCGGCAACGAGCGCGCGCGGGAGCGCCACGTCAGCCGCGGCAAGCTGCTGCCGCGCGAACGGGTGGATCGACTGCTCGACCCGGGCAGCCCGTTCTTGGAGCTCGCCCCACTGGCCGCCAACGGCATGTACGACGACGAGTCCCCGGGGGCCGGGATCATCACCGGGATCGGCCGGGTGTCGGGGCGCGAGTGTGTGATCGTCGCCAACGACGCCACGGTCAAGGGCGGCACCTACTACCCGATGACGGTCAAAAAGCACCTGCGCGCACAGGAAGTCGCGCTGCAGAATCGCTTGCCCTGCATCTACCTGGTGGACTCCGGCGGCGCCTTCCTGCCGCGCCAGGACGAGGTGTTTCCCGACCGCGAACACTTCGGCCGAATCTTTTACAACCAGGCGACCATGAGCGCCAAGGAAATCCCGCAGGTGGCCGCCGTCCTCGGATCGTGCACGGCGGGCGGCGCTTATGTGCCGGCCATGAGCGACGAGGCCGTCATCGTCCGCGAACAGGGCACCATCTTTCTCGGCGGTCCGCCGTTGGTGAAGGCTGCGACGGGTGAGATCGTCTCGGCCGAGGACCTCGGCGGCGGCGACCTGCACTCGCGCGTCTCCGGGGTCACCGACCACCTTGCCGACGACGACGAGCACGCGTTGCGGATCGTCCGCGCCATCGCTGCCACTTTCGGTCCGCGCGTACCCAGCCAATGGGACGTCCAGCCCGTGGTCGACCCCAAGCACGCGCAGAGCGAGCTCTACGAGGTGGTGCCGCCGGATCCGCGCGTGCCCTACGACGTGCACGAGGTCATCGTGCGCCTGGTCGACGGCAGCGAATTCAGCGAATTCAAGGCCAACTACGGCAAGACGCTGGTGACCGCCTTCGCGCGCATCCACGGCCATCCCGTCGGCATCATCGCCAACAACGGCGTGCTGTTCAGCGAATCCGCTTTGAAGGGCGCCCATTTCATCGAGCTGTGCGACAAGCGCAAGATCCCGCTGCTGTTTCTGCAGAACATCGCCGGGTTCATGGTGGGCCGCGACTACGAGGCCGGCGGCATCGCCAAGCACGGCGCCAAGATGGTCACCGCCGTGGCCTGTGCCCGGGTGCCCAAGCTGACCGTCGTGATCGGCGGATCGTATGGGGCGGGCAACTATTCGATGTGTGGACGGGCGTACTCCCCGCGCTTCCTGTGGATGTGGCCCAATGCGCGCATCTCGGTCATGGGCGGCGAGCAGGCCGCCTCGGTGTTGGCCACGGTGCGCGGTGAGCAACTCGCCGCGGCCGGCAAACCGTGGCCGCCCGACGAGGAAGAGGCATTCAAGGCGCCGATCCGCGCGCAATACGAGGACCAGGGCAACCCGTACTACTCGACCGCGCGCCTGTGGGACGACGGCATCATCGACCCGGCCGACACCCGAACGGTTGTCGGGCTGGCGCTTTCGGTATGTGCCCACGCCCCGTTGGAGCCGGTCTCCTACGGCGTCTTCCGGATGTGATGACCATGTTTGAAACCGTATTGGTAGCCAACCGCGGCGAGATCGCCGTCCGGGTAATGCGGACCCTGCGCCGGCTGGGCATCCGGTCGGTGGCGGTGTACAGCGACCCCGACGCCACCGCCCGCCATGTCCTGGAGGCCGACACGGCCGTCCGCCTGGGTCCCGCCGCGGCCCGCGAGAGCTACCTCGACATCGGCAAGGTGCTCGATGCGGCGGCACGCACCGGAGCTCAGGCTATCCATCCCGGCTACGGATTTCTCTCCGAGAACGCCGACTTCGCCGCCTCCTGCGAGCGTGCCGGCGTGGTGTTCCTGGGTCCGCCGGCACGGGCAATCCAGGTGATGGGCGACAAGATCACCGCGAAGAACGCGGTCGCCGCCTTCGACGTGCCGGTGGTGCCCGGTGTGGCCAAGCCCGGACTGAGCGACGACGAGTTGGTCGCGGCCGCCGAAGAAGTCGGATATCCGGTGTTGATCAAGCCGTCGGCGGGCGGCGGTGGCAAGGGCATGCGCCTGGTGGACGACCCGAGCCGGCTGCGCGATGCCCTGCTGGGCGCCCGGCGGGAGGCCGCCTCGTCGTTCGGCGACGACACCCTGTTTCTCGAGCGATTCGTATTGCGCCCCAGGCATATCGAACTGCAGGTTCTCGCCGATACCCACGGTAACGTGGTGCACCTCGGCGAGCGCGAGTGCAGCCTGCAACGCCGCCACCAGAAGGTGATCGAAGAGGCGCCCTCGCCGTTGCTCGACCCGCAGACACGCGCCCGCATCGGGGCGGCTGCCTGCAACACCGCCCGCAGTGTCGATTACGTCGGCGCGGGAACGGTGGAGTTCATTGTGTCCGCCGACCGGCCGGACGAGTTCTTCTTCATGGAGATGAACACCCGGCTTCAGGTGGAACATCCGGTCACCGAAGCGGTTACCGGCCTGGACCTGGTGGAGTGGCAGCTCCGGGTGGCCACGGGCGAGAAGCTGGGGTTCGCGCAGGACGACATCGAATTGCGGGGCCACGCGATCGAGGCTCGGGTGTACGCCGAGGATCCCGCACGGGGATTCCTCCCCACCGGCGGCCGGGTCCTGCACGTCGCCGAACCCTCCGGCGCCGGCGTGCGGGTCGACTCCTCACTGCTGGCGGGCACGCAGGTCGGCAGCGACTACGACCCGATGCTGAGCAAGGTGATCGCCCACGGGGAGGACCGCGACGAAGCGCTCGCGAAACTCGACGGGGCGCTGGCGCGGACCGCGATCCTGGGTGTGCAGACCAACATCGAATTCCTCCGATTCCTGCTCGCCGACGAGCGAGTGCAGGCCGGTGACCTGGACACGGCGCTGCTGGACGAGCGTGTGGCCGACTTCGCGCCGCTGCCGGCGCCCGACGACGTACTCGCCGCCGGAGGCCTCTACCGCCAGTGGGCACTGGACCGTCGTGCCGCGGGCAATCCGTGGGCGGCGCCGACCGGATGGCGGGTCGGGGGCGCGCCGGCACCCGTACGCACCGAAATGCAGACCCCGCTGCGCAGCGAGACCGTGTCGGTATGGGGACCGCCGAACGACGCCCGCCTGCAGGTCGGTGTGGGTGAGATCCATTCCGCGAGCGCGCAAGTCGACGGCGCGCGGATGGACGTCACGCTGGACGGGGTGCGCCGCGAATACCGATGGGCGGAGGCAGACCGTCACCTGTGGATTGGCGACGAGCGGGGAGCGTGGCACCTGCGCGAGGCCGAGGAACACAAGATCCACCGCGCCGCCGGTGCGCAGCAGGCCGAGATCGTCAGCCCCATGCCCGGCAGTGTGATCGCGGTCCAGGCCGCCTCCGGCGCCGAGGTAGCCGAGGGCGACGTGGTGGTGGTCGTGGAGGCGATGAAGATGGAACACTCGCTCTCCGCGCCGGTTTCGGGACGAGTGGAGCTCTTGGTGTCTGTCGGCGATCAGGTCACCGTTGACCAGGTGCTGGCCCGGCTGGTTCCCGAAGAGCCTGAAGCAGCAGCCGATTCGAGTAAGGACGAAACATGACGACATCGATTACCGCGGGAACGCTACCCAAGGAATACCAGGATCTTCGCGACACGGTGGCCGAGTTCGCGCGCACCGTCGTCGCCCCCGTATCGGCCAAACACGATGAAGAGCACAGCTTTCCGTACGAGGTCGTCGCCAAGATGGGCGAGATGGGGTTGTTCGGCCTGCCGTTCCCAGAGGAATACGGCGGCATGGGCGGTGACTACTTCGCGCTATCGCTGGCGCTCGAGGAACTCGGCAAGGTCGACCAGTCGGTGGCGATCACGCTGGAGGCCGGCGTCAGCCTCGGTGCAATGCCGATCTACCGCTTCGGCTCCGAGGAACAGAAGGCTAGCTGGCTGCCGGACCTGACGGCCGGCCGGGCCCTGGCCGCCTTCGGGCTCACCGAGCCGGGCGCCGGTTCCGACGCGGGCGCCACCCGGACCACGGCCCGGCTCGACGGCGGCGAGTGGGTGATCAACGGCAGCAAGCAATTCATCACCAATTCCGGTACCGACATCACGAAGCTGGTCACCGTCACCGCGGTCACCGGCACTGTTGCCGATGGCAAAAAGGAGATCTCGACGATCATCGTGCCTAACGGCACCCCGGGATTCACCGTCGAGCCGGTCTACAGCAAGGTCGGCTGGAACGCCTCGGACACCCACCCGCTGAGCTTCGCCGACGCGCGCGTCCCGGAGGAGAACCTGCTGGGCCCCCGCGGCACCGGCTACGCGAACTTCCTGTCCATCCTGGACGAGGGCCGCATCGCGATCGCCGCGCTGTCGACCGGCGCCGCGCAGGGCTGCGTCGACGAGAGCGTCAAGTACGCCAAGGAACGCCAGTCCTTCGGGCAGCCGATAGGCTCGTATCAGGCGATCAGCTTCAAGATCGCGCGGATGGAAGCACGGGCTCATGTCGCGCGGACGGCCTACTACGATGCGGCCGCAAAGATGTTGGCCGGCAAGCCGTTCAAGAAGGAGGCGGCCATCGCGAAGATGATCGCGTCGGAAGCGGCAATGGACAACGCGCGCGACGCCACGCAAATCCACGGCGGGTACGGCTTCATGAACGAGTATCCGGTGGCGCGTCACTACCGCGACAGCAAGATCCTCGAAATCGGTGAGGGGACCACCGAGGTCCAGCTGATGCTCATCGCTCGATCGCTGGGGCTGTCATGACCGAAGCTAGGTCAATCATCCAGCGGGGCCTGTGGTTCGAGGAATTCGAGATCGGCACGACGTATCTGCACCGGCCCGGCCGTACCATCACCGAGGCCGACAACGTCTTGTTCACCACGCTGACCATGAACACCCAGTCGCTGCACCTCGACGCGGCGTGGGCCGCCGAGCAGCCCGGCTTTCGCGGCGAGCGGCTGGTGAACTCGATGTTCACCCTGTCCACGCTGGTCGGACTGTCGGTCTCGCAGCTGACGCTGGGCACCATCGTCGCGAACCTCGGATTCTCCGAGGTCTCGTTCCCCAAGCCGGTCTTCCACGGCGACACCCTGTACGCAGAGACCGTGTGCACCGCTAAGCGGGAGTCGAAGAGCCGGCCCGGCGAAGGGATCGTCACCCTCGAGCACACCGGGCGTAACCAGCACGGCGACATAGTCGCACGAGCCGCGCGCACAACTCTGGTCCAGAAACGCCCGAGCGACGAGGAGGCCGAGTGAACCTGCAAGCCGCCGGCCCGGGTTGGCTGTTCTGCCCTGCGGACCGGCCCGAGCGGTTCGCGAAGGCCGCCGCCGCGGCCGACGTGGTGATCCTCGACCTCGAGGACGGCGTGGCCGAAGCGGACAAGCCCGCCGCGCGCAAGGCGCTGCGGGAGACCCTGCTGGATCCCGAGCGCACTGTGGTGCGCATCAACGCGGCCGGCACCGAGGAGCACGGCCGCGACCTGGACGCCCTGGCCGAGACCCCCTACACGACGGTGATGCTCTCCAAGACCGAATCGGCCGCGCAAGTGTCGGCGCTGGCGCCGCGTGATGTCATCGCGCTGATCGAGACGCCCCGCGGTGCGGTCTTCAGCACCGAGATCGCCGCCGCCGAGGGGACCGTCGCAATGATGTGGGGCGCCGAGGATCTCGTCGCGGCCCTCGGGGGCAGCTCCAGCCGCCTGGCCGACGGCACCTACCGGGACTTCGCCCGCCACGTCCGATCCACGGTCCTGCTGGCGGCGTCCACCTTCGGCCGGGTCGCGCTCGACGCGGTGCATCTGGACATCCGCGACATCGACGGTTTACGCGCGGAAGCCAACGACGCCGTCGCGGTGGGGTTCCACGGGACAGTCTGCATCCACCCAACCCAGATTCCGGTGGTGCGCGATGCCTACCGCCCCAGCGAGGAGAAAGTCGACTGGGCCCGAAGGGTATTGGAGGCGGCGCGGACCGAGCGCGGCGTCTTCGCGTTCGAGGGACAGATGGTGGACTCGCCTGTGCTCAAGCATGCGGAAATGCTGGTGCGCCGGGCGGAGCAGTCCGCCGCGGGGTGACCGTCGAAAGCCGCCCGGCCCGCGTCGCCGCCGGGGGCGCGACACGTGCGCGATCACCGCGGTCTCTTCTCATTTGAGCGCATAATGGTGAGTACGCCAGTGTCGCGGCGAGCGGAGCCTTTCGTGTAGCTGGCGATCGGCTTCGGCTTCGCGGTAGGTCCCGGCTGAGACTGTGACCCCTGCGGCACCGAGGTAGGGAGACGGTATGGCGACGGTGCCCCAACTGCCGATGAGCGTCGACCTTGAGCCGGTGCAACTCGTCGCCGCGGATGGGACACCGACGCCCGAACCCCGCTATGGCCGTGACCTTCCCGCGGAGACACTGTGCTGGCTCTACGAGATGATGGTGGTCACCCGCGAGCTGGACACCGAGTTCATCAACCTTAAGCGCCAGGGAGAGTTGGCGTTGTTCGCGTCGTGCCGCGGTCAGGAAGCCGCCCAGGTGGGCGCGGCGGCCTGTTTGCGCAAGACGGACTGGTTGTTTCCGCAATACCGTGAGCTTGGCGTCTATCTGGTGCGCGGTATCCCGCCCGGGCACGTCGGCGCGGTGTGGCGTGGAACCTGGCATGGCGGACTGGAATTCACTAAGAAGTGCTGCGCCCCGACCGCGATCCCTATCGGCACCCAGACCCTGCACGCCGTCGGGGCGGCGATGGCCGCGCAACGCCTCGGCGAGGATTCGGTGACGGTGGCCTTCCTCGGCGACGGCGCGACCAGCGTGGGCGACGTGCATGAGGCGCTGAACTTCGCGGCCGTGTTCGCCACGCCGTGCGTGTTCTTCGTGCAGAACAACCAATGGGCGATCTCGGTGCCGATTCACAAACAGACCGCGGCACCATCCATCGCGCACAAGGCAATCGGCTACGGCATGCCCGGGATCCGGGTGGACGGCAACGACGTGTTGGCCTGCTACGCGGTGATGGCCGAGGCCGCGGCCCGCGCCCGGGCCGGCGGTGGCCCGACCCTGATCGAGGCGGTCACCTACCGGCTCGGCCCGCACACCACCTCGGATGATCCCAGCCGCTACCGGACCCAGGAGGAGGTGGACCGCTGGTCGGCGCTCGACCCCATCCCGCGCTACCGCACCTACCTGCAGGACCAGGGATTGTGGTCGAACCGCCTGGAGGACCGCGTCGCTGCCCGCTCCAAGCGGATGCGCGCCGAACTGCGCGACGCGGTGTTCGGCGCACCCGATTTCGACATCGACGAGGTGTTCACGACGGTATACGCCGAGATCACGCCCGGGCTGCACGCCCAACGCCAAGCGCTGCGTGCCGAACTCGACCGAAGCGATGGGAGGCCTGAATGACTCAGCTTGCTGATCGCCCGGCGAGTCCCGACGACACCCTCACCGCCACAACGGAGAACGCCGGAGCGCAGTCGCTGACCATGGTGCAGGCGCTCAACCGTGCCCTGCATGACGCGATGGCCGCCGACGACCGGGTGCTGGTGTTCGGCGAAGACGTCTCGGTCGAGGGCGGGGTGTTCCGGGTAACCGAAGGGCTGGCCCAAACGTTCGGCGAGCAGCGATGTTTCGACACGCCGCTGGCAGAGTCCGCCATCATCGGGATCGCGGTGGGACTGGCACTACGCGGCTTCGTGCCGGTGCCGGAAATTCAGTTCGACGGCTTTTCCTACCCGGCCTTCGATCAGGTGGTCAGCCATCTGGCGAAATACCGCACCCGCACCCGCGGCGAGATCAACATGCCGGTGACGGTGCGGATCCCGTCCTTCGGCGGAATCGGTGCCGCCGAACATCATTCGGATTCCACCGAATCGTATTGGGCGCATACCGCGGGCCTGAAGGTGGTGGTTCCGTCTAACCCGGCCGACGCGTATTGGCTGCTTCGCCATGCCATCTCTTGCCCGGACCCGGTGATGTATCTCGAGCCGAAGCGCCGCTATCAGGTCCGCGGCACCGTCGACACCGAGCGGCCCGAACCGCCGATCGGCCGGGCGGCGGTGCGCCGGCCCGGCTCCGACGTCACTGTGGTGACCTACGGCAGCTTGGTCAGCACCGCGGTCGGCGCCGCGGAAGAGGCGCAGCGGCAACGTGGTTGGAGCCTGGAGGTAATTGACTTGCGGTCACTGGTCCCGTTGGACTTCGATACGGTGGCGGCGTCAATTCATCGGACGGGACGTTGTGTGGTGATGCACGAGGGGCCGCGCAGCCTGGGATACGGCGCCGGGTTGGCCGCCCGGATCCAAGAGGAAATGTTCTACGAACTGGAAGCGCCGGTGTTGCGCGCCTGCGGGTTTGACACTCCGTACCCGCCCGCGCGACTGGAGCGATTGTGGCTACCGGGGCCCGACCGGCTGCTGGACTGCGTCGAGCGTGCGTTGGGGCAGCCGTGAGCGCCGACGGGCGGGTCAAGTCGTTCCGGGTTCCCGACCTCGGTGAGGGATTACAGGAAGTGACGGTGACGCACTGGAATGTCGCCGCGGGCGACGATGTCGAGCTCAACCAGGTGCTTTGCTCCGTCGAGACCGCCAAGGCGGAGGTGGAACTGCCCAGCCCGTATGGGGGCCGCATCGTCGAAACTCACGGCGGCGAAGGCGATGTGCTCCCGGTGGGCGCGGTGCTGGTCCGCATCGACACCGCACCGCTGAACGGCGACATCCCCGCGCCCTCCGGGCAGCTGCCCACGTTGGTCGGTTACGGCGCGGACGCCGACATCGATGTCAGCCGGCGGAGCAGCCGCCCACGCGCGGCCCCGCCAACCCGCAAATTGGCCAAGGAGCTGATGGTCGACCTGCGCTCGCTGCAGCGCGATCCCGCCGACATCATCACCCGCGCGGACGTGCTGGCGGCGGCTGACCAAAACGGGGCCGACGTTCGACCGGTCCGAGGCGTGCACGCCCGGATGGCCGACAAAATGACGGCGTCGCACCGGGAGATCCCCGCGGCCAAGGTCAGCGTCGCAGTTGACTGTACCGAGTTGTTGAGGCTGTCCGACCTGGCGTCGGCAGAGCAGAGGATCACGCCGTTCGTCCTGACAATGCGAATGCTGGTAATTGCGCTGCGCCACAACGAGATTCTCAACTCGGCGTGGGTCGACTCGCCCGAGGGCCCGCAGATTCGCATCAATCATCAAGTGCACCTGGGATTCGGAGTGGCCACCACACGCGGGCTCCTGGTTCCGGTGATCACCGACGCGCACAACATGACCACCCGCCAACTGGCCGCTCGGGCAGCCGAATTGATCACCGGCGCGCGCGAAGGCACGCTCACGCCGGGGGAGTTGCGTGGCTCCACCTTCACCGTGTCGAACTTCGGGGCACTGGGCGCCGACGACGGCGTGCCGGTGATCAACCATCCCGAAGCGGCCATCCTGGGGATGGGGTCGATCAAGCCGCGCCCGCTCGCCGTCGGTGATCAGGTCTTGGTGCGCCCGACGATGACCCTGACCTGCGTGTTCGACCACCGCGTCGCCGACGGCGCCCAGGCCGCCCGGCTCGTCACCGAGCTGAGGGACTTGGTCGAGTCACCCGCGACCGCGTTGCTCGACCTGTAAAAGCTCAGGGGTGCGGCGGTACGGGGCACCAGAACAGGCCGCAGTTGAAATTGGGCGCGCGCGAAGGAGGCGGGGGTGGGTAGTTCGGCGGGTTATCGGTGTCCCAGCACTGATTCCAGTACTTGTTCTCGCCCCATGCCGGGTTCCACGGTTGATTGGGGCACCAGTAGACCTGCGGCGCAGGGCTTGGCTGGGCGTGGGCGGTGCCGGCAGCCAGTGCGAATCCGGCCGTGGCGAGTCCGCTGGAAAGCAGAGCGCCGGCGGCGATGCGGGTGAGGGTGATGTTCACGCAACGTGTCCTTTGTCCATGCGCCGGGTCGGTTGGCGTCGTCGCAGCAAGCACACAACGTTTGCTCTGCTACCGATCCCAACCTGCTAGCCCATGATTGCACTACCGTCGCTGCGCCGCAGCCAGTCGCTGGGCAAATTCGGGCGACTGCATGGAGTAGGCCTGCGGGCCGAGCTCGGTGCGCATGGCGAAGACGTGTTGCTCGTGGTCCAGCGATCCCGGGCTGACGGTGGCGCGCATGGTGGCCTTCGTCGCCAGCACGACCTCGCGCGGGGCGGCCGCGGGCCCCGCGGCGAGCTCCAGCGCTGCGGCGACCGGATCGTCGGCGACGGAGAGCGCCAAGCCGTGGCGCACGGCGGCCTCAGCGTCGAAACGCATGCCGAAGAGCAGGGCCGCGCGGGCCACCTGCGGGCCCACCGACCGCTGCAGCATCCAGGTCGCACCACCGCCGGGATGCAGCCCGAGCTTCTGGAACCGGGCGTCGAACAGCGCCGCCGGACCGGCGATGCGCACGTCGGCCACCAGTGCGAGATTCAGACCCGCGCCGACGGCCGCGCCGTTGACCGCGGCGATGGTGGGCAGCCGGCAACTGCCGACGGCCATGAAGCCGTCGTAGAGCTGCTGCAGACCCGTCTCGGCCTTGTCGCCGCCCGCGGCGCCGAGCGCGCTGAGGTCCGCGCCGGCGCAGAACGCTTTGCCGGCGCCGGTGACCACCAGGGCGTGTACGTCGGGATCGGCCTCGGCCCGCTCCACGGCGGCGCGCAGGCGCGCCGACATCTCGGCGGTCACCGCGTTGCGCCGGTCAGGGTCGTTGACGGTGATGAGTGCGACGCGTTTGTCGACGGTGAACAAGACGAGGTCGGATTGGGCCATCGGGCACCTCCGCGGCTTGGGTTTGGCGGGTCCGGGCGACGCACGATGCTGTGCCGTCGGCTGCGACTCCGGGGCAGGGTAAGGGTACTGCGCGACCTGCTTGCGGATGGCAACCGGTGTGAGCGCGGTCGCCGCGAGTTTCGCCCGATAGGCACCAGCGGGAACCCTTTAATGCCTTCGCATTCGGTCTTGACCGGCGGGGGATTCGCTTCCCCTCAGGACGCGAACGCTATTGGAGGTCGGCTACGGGCATTTCCAAAGAATGGTTGGGAAAAGGCGAATACGTTTGCCCTGGGCGCTCGAGCGACGCTCGAAAAGGTGCCGAGACACGGCACGTCGTTTAATGACGGAGATGTGATTCAGGACCGAAAATGCGCCACCGCGCTTGACCCGACGCCCAAGGAGCATCACGCATTGAGCCTGGAGCCTTGACTAGTTTGCTCACCCGCATCGGGTCTAGCCAACCTCTTCGCCAGCTGATCGAGCGCCGCTTGGCGCCGTCTGACGGCACCCGCTCGTTGATCCCGCTGCGTTCCTTGGATCACCGTGCTTGGCAACGCGTCGTAGCGCAGCCTCGTATTCGCATAGTGGATTGCCGCATCGATCATTTCGATGTAACGCTCCGCTTCGTCCACGGCGCACGTGCCCTCGATGCGCTGGACCTCATCCCAACAGGGATAGGAGGAGTACCGGGCATCGAGCCGTTGCTGCGAAACCTGGGCACCGAAGTAGCCGCGCCAGTCTCGGCTTAGCCACCCCCGTGTCTTGACCTCAACTTTGATCCTGTTCCCCAGCCCGGCTACGAACTTGGGTTCTCCAACTCGCACCACCGGTTGCCAGTCGTCCGACGTCACATCGACCACCCCTCGAATAGAGACGCCCTAAGTCATAATCCCCCGACCAGCGTCGTCTGCTCGCACGACACGCTAATTGTCGTTCCCTAACCGTCTATTTGGCAAACGTTTGGCGACCGGCGGCAATGCAGCACTTGTTGAGAGCCTTTAACACCGTTGTGTCCTGCGGCGCAGCGACGGTGCGCGAGGGCACCAAGGAGCCTTTGAGAATCCGCCAAGGCCTACCGCTGATGCTGATAGCGGGCCGCAGAGAGCGCCCACGCAAGGCGCCGACGGCAGGAGCACTCAATGCGAATCGTGGCGGAGCAGAAGACAGCAGACAAGAAAGTCGGTTACGTTCGCCTGGCGATAGTCTCTGCCGTAATCGCCGGTCTGATCGTGCTCGGTCTGTGTCTGATCTCCGCGAACAGGCCCGCCGCGGGTCACCCTTGTTCCATGCGGAATGTGACCACGAAGGACGCGACCGGCCACACGGTTTCGTGCGACCGGACGACCGCAAAAGCGCGTGACCTCGTCTGGCAGGTCGCACCGGCGTCGTAGTGGCGGTTCGCGGTTGCACGCGGGCCACGGGATGGGCAACGCTCGGGCGCCTCAATGCATTGCTAACGGTGGCACCTATGGCGAAAGAGTTCATGAAGGAACTCCGTTAAGGGAGTGCCGCAGGCCATGCGGGTTCACACTTGTGGAATGAACCTCCTTGATTGCACCGCCTACGCGCTGAGCGCAGCGCCACCGCGGGTGGCCTGATCGTGCCCGCCGGTGGGCCCGAGCCGGAGCCGCGCCGCCCGTTGAAGGGCCTCTCGGACATACGCGCGTTCTTTCACACCAACAAGGTGCCGCTGTACTTCATCTCGCCGACCCCGTTCAACCTGTTGGGCGTTGACCGCTGGATACGAAACTTCTTCTACCTGACCTACTTTGACTCTTTCGAGGGCACACACTCGCGCGTGTTCGTGCCGCGGCGACGTGACCGCCGCGATTTCGACTCGATGGACGAGGTGTGCAGCCATCTCCTGTCCGACCCCGAGACGCTGGAGTTCATCGCCGGTAAAGGCCCCGGCGGCAAGTGCTGCTTTGTGATGATGAACGAGGAAATCCAGGCCCTCGCGCGGTCCGCGGGCCTCGAGGTCATGCATCCGCCGATCGAGCTGCGCAATCGCCTGGGCTCCAAGATCGTCATGACGCGCCTGGCCAGCGAGGCGGGGGTGCCGAGCGTGCCAAATACGATTGGGCGGGCCGGCTCCTATGACGAACTGATGGCGCTCGCACAAAACGCCGGCTTGGGAGACGATCTCGTCATCTCGATCGCGTATGGCAATGCCGGCAGCGGGACGTTCTTTGTGCACGGTCAGCGCGACTGGGACGAGCACGCCGGTGACCTGGTCGGGCAGGACCTCAAAGTCATGAAGCGGATCCGCAATGTGGAGGTGTGCCTCGAGGGGGCCGTGACCCGCCACGGCACTGTGGTCGGCCCCGCGATGACCAGTCTCGTCGGTTATTCGGAGCTGACTCCGAGCCGGGGCAGCTGGTGTGGCAATGACATCTGGCACGAGGTGCTGCCGCCCGCCCAGACGCGTGCCGCGCGAGAAATGGTGACAAAGCTGGGCGACGTCATGCGCCGCGAGGGTTACCTCGGTTACTTCGAGGTGGACCTGCTGCACGACCTCGACTCCGACGAGCTCTACCTCGGCGAGGTGAATCCGCGCCTGAGTGGCGCGAGTCCGATGACGAACTTGACCACCGAGGCCTACGCCGACATGCCGTTGTTCCTCTTTCACCTGCTCGAGTACATGGACGTGGAGTACGAGCTCGACATCGACGAGATCAACTCCCGCTGGGAGCGCGGCTACGGCGAAGACGAGGTCTGGGGCCAGGTGATACTCACCGAGACCTCGCCGGATATCGAGATCTTCACCGCGACGCCACGCACCGGGGTATGGCGTATCGACGACGACGGTCGGGTCTCCTTTTCGCGGACCGCCAACGACTGGGCCACGCTGCTCGACGGCTCCGAGGCCTTTTACATGCGGGTCGCGGCGCCCGGCGACTTGCGTTCCGAGGGCGCCCAACTCGGCGTGCTCGTCACCCGCGCACACCTGCAGACGGACGACTATCAGCTCAGCGAGCGCTGCCAGCGCTGGGTCAAGGGTATGAAGGCGAAGTTCACCTCAACGCCCCTGACGCCCGCCGCGCCGATCGTCTCGCGACTCGTCGCGCGCGCGTGAGCCGCCCGGCCGGCATCGCACTGCACAACTGGCTGTCGCCGCCCTACGCGCGGTGGTCCTTCCAGCATGTCGAAAACATGGTGCCGACCGCGGTAATCCCCCGGGGGACCGGGCCGGTCGCGCGCCTGCCCGCCGCCCGTGCTCCCGTGGCCGAAATCCCGGTGACCAACACCAATGGGACGGCCGCCACCGTCGGCGCGGTAATGGCCGCCACCGTCACCGACGGGTGGGCCGTCGCCCACCGCGGCTCGACGGTGGCCGAGGAGTACCTGGACGGCATGACGGCCACGACCCGGCACCTGCTGTTCTCGGTGAGCAAGTCGATGGTGGCGGCGGTGGCAGGCGGGTTGCACGGCTCCGGTGCGATCGATCTTGACGCGCCGGTCACGAGATACGTTCCCGCCCTGGCCAATTGCGGCTACGCCGGCGCGACGGTGCGCCACCTGCTGGACATGAGGTCGGGCATCGCCTTCTCCGAAAATTACGACGACCCGGCCGCCGAGATCCACCGTCTCGACCAGGCGATGGGGTGGGCACCCAAGACCGGCCCGGACGTCCCTGCCACGCTGCACGACTTCCTGCTGACCCTGCGGCAGAAGTCGGCTCACGGCGGACCGTTCGAATACCGCTCGTGTGAAACGGACGTCCTCGGCTGGATCTGCGAGGTCGCTGCCGGCCAGCGGATGCCCGAGTTGATGTCGAAACTGCTGTGGAGCCGGATCGGCGCCCAACGCGACGCCACCATTGCCGTCGACCCGGTCGGTACTGGGTTTTGCGATGGCGGCGTCAGCGCCTGTCTGACCGACATGATCAGGTTCGGGTCGCTGTTTCTGCGCGACGGTGTCTCACTGACCGGGCAGCAGGTGATGCCGGCGGCGTGGATCGCCGACACCCTCGACGGCGATGCCGACTCCCGTCAGGCGTTCGCCGCCAGCCCCGACCACGACACCGACCTGCCTGGCGGGATGTACCGAAATCAGATGTGGTTCCCCTACCCGGGCAACAACGTGGTGCTGTCCCTGGGCATGTGCGGCCAGATGATCTACGTCAACCGCGCCGCGGAGATGGTGGCCGCCAAGGTGTCCACCCAGCCGCACTCCCATGAGCCGCACATGCTGGACACGCTGCGCGCGTTCGATGCGGTGGCGCACGAACTGGCCGGAGTCTCCGGTTAGTGCCTGGTGCCCGCGTCAGGTGTGGACGATCCAGCCGGCTTCGGTGTAGGGAGCGTGTTGCGCGGGATCGTTGATCGTGATGTACAGGTCGTCGCCCGGCGGCATAACGAAGCCAACGAATCCATGTGCGGTCTGCCCGTCGTGAAGTCCGCCCATTTCCAGCGGGGGCATCTTGTCGAGCCTCTGGTAGTCGACCGCAAACGTCGCCGGCTGCGGCGCATCGGCGGGATGCGTCAACGGCTGATTGCCGCCGCCGTATCCAGCGAATATGTAGTTCTGGTCGAACTGGAAGAACCGGTGGGACGTCGCGGTGATAGTGACTTCCACGACGTTGCACCCGGAGTCAGCCGCCGGATTCGCAAAATGAGAGGCGCACCCCGGCGGTAACCACGTTGCACTGTTGACCGTGATGTCGGCGGTCGCGCCGCCGGCCGCCCGCGCATGCACGGGCACGCCCATCTGACCGATCGGGAACGGTGGATTCTCCGACGTGGGGTCAGCCGAACCGGTGGGACATGGGTATGCGGCAATGGCCACGACGGCCGCAGCTGCAGGAATCACAGATTCCGCGCGCACCCCGGGTGGTTACCCGCAGCGCTGCCGCACGCAAACCCATCACTAATCACCGCCCTCACGGCGACGTACCGCTGCCCGGCCACGCTCAACGCCCTCATCAAGTGGAGTGTCAAGGATCAACCGAAACGGGGTGTAAAGCATCAGCCGAAACACACCAGATAGTGCCCCCGGCACGACTCGAACGTGCGACCTAGGGATTAGAAGGCCCTTGCTCTATCCACCTGAGCTACGGAGGCAATGTGCAGGTCAGTCTATTCCAACGGCGTGTCGCGAGACGACTCGCCGCCGCGACGCGCGCGAAAAGCGTTCCCGCGCCGGGGTTATCGGCTATGGTTGGGACCCTCGACACACGTACAACACCGGCCGGTAATCGGCCGTTTACCGCAACGAGGCGTGTGCAGATCGTCGAGGGGTGGCGTTGCTATGAGCGTGACCACGCACCTGACTTCACGGTGCTCTTGGGCTGGTACCCAGGCAGCACGCCTGGCGGCCGACGCGATGGATGCCTACCGGGCCGGCACCCTTTTGCTGCGGGGGTCGCCATTGGCGCTGGGCTGCCTCGTGGGCTGGCTTTCGACGGAGTTTCCACCGCACGTCGTGACCGGGCACGCGTTGTCGCGGGTCGCGCACCCGTCCATCGGCCGCGTCGGCACATCCTGGGCGGCGCAGCGGGCGGATAGGGCGCTGACCGCCGCGCTCGAGGAGTCGTTCGGTCCGGACTTCCGCGAGCAGGTGTGCCACCCGACCAGCATCAAGCCGGTCTGCGCGCCACGCAGCGGCATGTTGAACAGGCCAGGGCCGCATCGCCGGTACGCGGCGCAGACGTCAAACATCTCCTACGGTCCGGGTGGGCGCGACAACCTGCTCGACATCTGGCGCCGTCATGACCTGGCGCCGGGGCGGCGGGCGCCGGTGCTGATCCAGGTCCCCGGCGGGGCGTGGACGGTCGGCGACAAACGAGTGCAGGCCTACACGCTGATGAGCCGCATGGCCGAACTCGGCTGGATCTGCGTCTCGATCAACTACTGCAAGAGCCCACGTTCGACGTTTCCCGCGCACCTCATCGACGTGAAGAGGGCGATCGCGTGGGTCCGCCAAAACATCGCCGACTACGGGGGTGATCCCGACTTCATCGCGATCACCGGCGGCTCGGCCGGCGGACACCTGGCCTCCCTGGCCGCGCTCACCCCGAACGACCCGGCGTTCCAACCCGGATTCGAAGGCGCCGACACGACGGTTCAGGCCGTCGCGCCCTATTACGGCGTTTACGACTTCACCGATTTCGAGAACATGCACGACTTGATGGTGCCGTTCCTCGAGCAGTTCGTCGTGAAGGCCCGCTACGCCGACAAGCCCGAGCGGTTCAGGGCGGCGTCACCGGTTACCTACGTGCACAGCGACGCGCCGCCCTTCTTCGTGCTGCACGGCGAGAAGGACGAGTTGGTTCCCAGTGGCCAGGCCCGGGGCTTCTGCGCGGCGTTGCGCGCGGCCGGCGCTGCCACGGTGGCCCACGCGGAGCTCGCCAATGCGCACCACGCGTTCGACATCCTCTCCACGGTTCGATCGCGGCTGGCCGCCGACGCCGTCGCCGATTTCTTGGGCGTCATCTATGGCCGGCGCGTCAACTCCCTGCTGGACTTGGACCAGCTGGCAGCCACGTCGGCTAGCTGAGCCCGGGCCCTCGGTCACCGGCGCCGCGGTCCGGCCGCTCCTTTCACCAGCGCGGCAACCCGACTAGCGTTGTGTTGGCTATGGGGTTGGCGGGGCCGAGGCAGGAGGCTTGATCGACGGTGACAGGGCTGGCGCGTCGGGCGGAGGACCATGACTGAGTCCATCGAGGTCGTGAAATTGTCCGACCAACTTGGACCGGTCGACTATCTGATGCATCGTGGTGAAGCGAATCCCCGGACTCGGTCGGGGATCATGGCGCTGGAACTTCTCGACACCACGCCGGACTGGGATGAGTTCCTGACCCGATTCGAGAACGCTTCCCGACGGGTGTTACGGCTGCGCCAGAAGGTTGTCGTGCCGACCCTGCCGACCGCGTCGCCGCGCTGGGTGGTGGATCCCGATTTCAACCTCGAGTTCCACGTGCGCCGGATGCGGGTGGCCGAACCCGGCACACTGCGCGACGTCTTCAACCTCGCCGAGGTGATCCTGCAGTCGCCCATGGACATTTCCCGTCCGCTGTGGACGGCCACCCTGGTGGAGGGTCTGGCCGACGGCAAAGCCGCCACGCTGCTGCACGTCAGCCACGCGGTCACCGACGGCGTCGGCGGTGTGCAGATGTTCGCGGAAATCTACGACCTGGAGCGCGACCCGCCTTCCAAGCCGACGCCCCCGCTGCCCATCCCGCAGGACCTCACGCCCAATGACCTGATGCGGCAAGGCATTAACCACCTGCCCACCGCCGTGGTCGGCGGTGTCGTGAGTGCGGTGGCCGGTGCGGTGTCGGCGGCCGGACGGGCCGTCCTGGAACCGGGGTCCACCGTGTCCGGGATCGTGGGCTATGCCATGTCCGGGATGCGGGTGCTGAACCGGTCAGCCGAGCCGTCTCCGCTGCTGCGGCGCCGCAGCCTGGCCACCCGCACCGAGGCGATCGACATCCCGCTCTCCGACCTGCACCGGGCGGCCAAGGCCGGCGGCGGATCGATCAACGACGCGTACCTCGCCGGCTTGTGCGGCGCCCTGCGGCGCTACCACGAGGCGCTCGGCGTGCCGATCGGCACACTGCCGATGGCGGTGCCGGTGAGCCTGCGGGCCGAGGCCGACACGGCGGGCGGCAACCGGTTCACCGGGGTCAACCTGGCCGCGCCCGTGGGTACCGTCGACCCGGTTTCGCGGATGAAGAAGATCCGCGCGCAGATGACGCAGCGCCGCGACGAGCCCGCGATGAACATCATCGGTTCGGTCGCACCACTGCTCAGCGTCCTGCCGACCGCGGTGCTTGAGGGGCTCACCGGCTCGGTGATCGGCTCCGACGTGCAGGCCAGCAACGTGCCGGTGTACCCCGGAGACACCTACATCGCCGGCGCAAAGGTGTTGCGGCAGTACGGGATCGGTCCGTTACCGGGGGTGGCGATGATGGTGGTGTTGATCTCGCGGGGCGGGTGGTGCACCATCACCGTGCGCTATGACAGGGCGTCGGTGCGCAACGAGCCACTGTTCGCTCAATGCCTGCTGGAGGGCTTCGACGAAATTCTGGCGCTGGCCGGTGAGGGGGCACCCCACGCGGTGCCCGCCTCGTTCACCGAACCGGCGACTTCGGCACGGGCGGTGTCGGGCTCATGAGCGCCGCCAAGGACCAGGGAGACGAGCGCGGAGCGGCCGGGTCGGACATGCGCTTGCCGGGCTCGGTCGCCGAAATCATGGCCAGCCCACCGGGTCCAAAGATCGGGGCGTTCTTCGACCTCGACGGGACGCTGGTGGCCGGCTTCACGGCGGTGATTCTCACCCAGGAGCGACTGCTGCGCCGTGACATGGGCGTGGGTGAGCTGCTCGGCATGGTCCAGGCCGGCCTGAGCCACACGCTCGGGCGCATCGAGTTCGAGGACCTCATCGGCAAGGCCGCCGCCGCGTTGGCCGGCCGCCTGCTGGACGACCTGGAGGAGATCGGCGAGCGGCTGTTCGTGCAGCGGATCGAGTCGCGGATCTACCCGGAGATGCGCGAGCTGGTGCGGGCGCACGTGGCTCGCGGGCATACCGTGGTGCTGAGCTCGTCGGCGCTGACCATCCAGGTCAACCCGGTGGCGCGGTTCCTGGGCATCTCGAACATGCTCACCAACAAGTTCGAGACCACGGAAGACGGAATACTCACTGGCGGTGTGCAGAAGCCGATCCTGTGGGGTCCCGGCAAAGCTGCTGCGGTGCAACGGTTTGCCGCCGAGAACGGCATCGACCTGAAGGACAGCTACTTCTACGCCGACGGGGACGAGGACGTCGCCCTGATGTACCTGGTCGGCAACCCGCGCCCAACCAATCCCGAGGGCAAGATGGCCGCCGTGGCCAAACGCCGCGGCTGGCCGATCCTGCGGTTCAGCAGCCGCGGTCCGGTGGGCCTGCGCCGGCAGATCCGCACCCTCGCCGGGTTCGGCTCGATGTTCCCCGTCGCCGCCGGCGCCGTAGGCATCGGCGTGCTGACCCGCAACCGGCGGCGCGGGGTCAACTTCTTCACCTCGACCTTCTCGCAGCTGTCGCTGGCGATCGCCGGGGTGCAGCTCAACGTCATCGGTCAGGAGAACCTGACCGCGCAGCGACCGGCGGTGTTTATCTTCAATCACCGCAACCAGGTTGACCCGGTCATCGCCGGCGCGCTGGTGCGCGACAATTGGATCGGCGTGGGCAAGAAGGAGCTGAAGAAAGACCCGATCATGGGCACGCTCGGCAAGCTGCTCGACGGCGTCTTCATCGACCGGGACGACCCCGTCGCCGCGGTGGAGACGATGCACGAGATCGAAGACCGGGCGCGGAGGGGACTGTCGATCGTGATCGCGCCGGAAGGCACCCGCGTCGACACCACCGAAGTCGGGCCCTTCAAGAAGGGGCCGTTCCGCCTGGCCATGGCGGCCGGCATCCCGATCGTCCCGATCGTGATCCGCAACGCGGAAATCGTCGCCGCCCGCAACTCCACCGTAGTCAATCCCGGTACCGTGGATGTCGCCGTCTTTCCGCCGATCTCGGTGCAGGACTGGACCGTCGAGAACCTCTCGGAGCGCATCGCCGAGGTTCGCCAGCTGTATCTGGACACGCTGGCCAACTGGCCGATCGACGAGCTGCCCCAGGTCGGTATATATGCCGAGAACAAGGCGGCGAAGAAAGCGAAGGCCCCCGCGAAAAAAACTGCGGCTAAGGCCGTCTCGAAAGCACCGGCGAAGAAGGCCGCGCCGAAGAAGGCCGCCTCGAAAGCCAAGCCCGCCAAGGCGAATCCCCATGAATCCCAGGCCGCCCTCAAAGACGGTGAGGCACACGGGCCCGCCGAGTCCGCCGCCGGCGCGGAGCCGCCGGAATCCGCGCCCGAAGGGCGGCCGTGACCGAAGCGGCCGCGGATACCACCGCGGTCCTCACCGGCCAAGACTCGCTGGTGTTGGCGTCCATGGCCTCACCGGTCGAGCGGGAACTGATGACGGCCTGGATGGCTCAACAGCGCGCGGATAAGCCCGAGGCGACATTCGACGTGCTGGAACTCCCGCCGCCCACCGCGGCCCGCGACGCGCTGACCGCGTTGATCGAGCAGCTCGAGGCAGGCGGCGGCGACGACCGTTCCATCGTCCCGGTGCGGGTGTTCTGGCTGCCCCCACCGGATCGCGGCAGAATCGCCAAGCTGGCCGGCCTGCTACCGGGGCGAGATCCCTACCACCCCAACGAACGTCGGCAACTGCAGATCATGCGCAACGCTCCCCAGCGGGCGCGGGTGGTGGCCGGCGAACCCGCGAAAGTTTCCGAACTGCGCGAGCAGTGGCGCGACATCACCGTTGGCGAGAATGAAAGCGACTTCGCCCGATTCGTCATCCGGCGCGCGCTGCTGGCGCTGGAACGCGTCGAGTATCGGATCCTGGGGCCACAGTACAAGTCTCCGCGCCTGGTAAAGCCGGAGATCTTGGAGTCCAGCCGATTTCGTGCCGGGCTCAAGAAGATCCCCGGCGCGACCGTCGACGAAGCGGGCGAGATGCTCGACGAACTCTCCACCGGCTGGAGCCGGGTGTCCGTCGACCTCGTTTCCGTCCTGGGCAGGATGCTGAGCCGCGGATTCGATCCGGAGATCGACTACGACGGATATCAGGTCGCGGCGATGCGCGCCGCCCTGGAGACCCATCCGGCGGTGCTGCTGTTCTCGCATCGCTCCTACATCGACGGCGCGGTGGTGCCGGTGGCGATGCAGGAGAATCGGCTGCCGCCCGTGCATGTGTTCGCCGGCATCAACCTGTCGTTCGGCGCGATGGGCCCGTTGCTGCGCCGGTCCGGTGTCATCTTCATTCGCCGCAACATCGGCGAAAACCCGCTCTACAAATATGTTCTCCGCGAATACGTCGGGTACATCGTCGAAAAGCGGTTCAACCTGAGTTGGTCCATCGAGGGCACGCGCTCGCGCACGGGCAAGATGTTGCCGCCAAAGCTCGGCCTGCTGGCCTACGTCGCGGACGCCTACCTGGACGGCCGCAGTGAAGACATCCTGCTGCAGCCGGTGTCCATCAGCTTCGACCAGTTGCACGAGATCGCCGAGTACGCGGCCTACGCCCGCGGCGGGGAGAAGACGCCCGAAGGCGTTGGCTGGCTGTACAACTTCATCAGGGCGCAGGGCGAACGCAACTACGGCAAGATCTACGTCCGCTTCCCGGAGGCCGTTTCGATGCGCCAGTACCTGGGCCCGACGCACGGCACGCTGACTCACGACCAGGACGCCAAACGGCTTGCGCTGCAGAAGATGTCGTTCGAGGTCGCGTGGCGGATACTGCAGGCGACACCCGTGACGGCGACGGGCCTGGTGTGCGCGTTGCTGCTCACCACTCGCGGCGCGGCGTTGACGCTCGATCAGCTGCACCACACCCTGCAGGACTCGCTCGACTATCTGGAACGCAAACAGAACCCGATGTCGACGAGTGCGCTGCGGCTGCGCTCGCGCGCCGGTGTTCGGGCGGCGGTCGACGCGTTGTCCAACGGGCACCCGATCACCCGGGTCGACGGTGGCCGGGAACCGGTGTGGCACATCGCCCCCGACGAGCAACACGCGGCCGCGTTTTACCGCAACTCGCTGATCCATGCCTTCCTGGAGACCTCGATCGTCGAATTGGCGCTGGCGCATGCCCGGCACGCCGAGGGCGACCGGATGCGCGCCTTCTGGGAACAGGCGATGCGGCTGCGCGACCTGCTCAAGTTCGACTTCTACTTCGCGGACTCGGCGGCGTTCCGGGACAACATCGCCGAAGAGCTGGCCTGGCACGACGATTGGGAAGCCCACGTCAGCGCCGGCGGCGAGGAGATCGACGCGCTGCTGTTCGCCAAGCGTCCGCTGATGGCGGACGCGATGCTGAGGGTGTTCTTCGAGGCCTACGAGATCGTCGCCGACGTGCTGCGGGATGCGCCGGCCGACGTCGGCCAGAAGGACCTCACCGAGTCGGCGCTCGGCGTGGGCCGCCAATACGTGGCGCAAACCCGGGTCCGCAGCAGCGAATCGGTGTCGACGCTGTTGTTCGCCACGGCCTATCAGGTCGTCGTCGACCAGGATCTCATCGCGCCCGCGCCGGACCTCGCCGAACGTCGGGCCGCTTTTCGGGGGGAGCTGCGGGACATCCTGCGGGATTCGGATTACGTCGGGCGGATAGCCCGCGGCCAGTTCGTCGCCCGCGAGGTCAAGGCGCGTCGGGAGCGCCTGGCTCGGTAGTCCCCGGTAGGGGCCCATACCCTGGCTGTATGACGGTCGATCGGTCGGTGACGCCACCCCGCGCGCGGGTGTGGCCGCTGCTGGTCGGTGTCGCGCTGCTGGCGGGCTGCACGGCGGCCGGTATCGGGGCGCTCTCCCTGGCCGACGCGCTGACCGCCACGGGTTTGCCGAACCCGGGTCCGGCAACCACGCTGGGGCTACCGCTCGCCCGGGCGGCGGGGGAGATCGCTGCGGTGCTGGCCGTCGGGTCGTTCCTGTTCGCGGCTTTTCTGGTGCCGCCGCAACGCAGCGGCGTCCTGGACGCCGACGGGTACCGGGCGCTTCGCCTGGGGACCGTGGCGTCGGGTGTCTGGGCGGCGTGTGCGGCGCTGCTGGTTCCGCTGACCGTTTCCGACGTGTCGGGCCGCCCGTTGGTCGCGCTTCTGAACCCGGTGCGGATCTGGTCGATCGCCGGCCTGGTCACCACCGCCTCCGCGTGGCGCTGGACCGCGGCGCTGGCCGCGCTGGTGATGCTGGCCAGCCTCTCGGTGCTGCGCTGGTCGTGGACGCCGCTGCTGTTCGCCGGCTCGCTGTTGACGCTCATCCCGCTCGGGCTGACCGGCCATTCGTCGGCGGGCGGTTCACACGACCTGGCGACCAACAGCCTGCTGATCCACCTCGTCGCCGCGGGCCTGTGGGCCGGCGGCCTGCTGGCGTTGACCGCCTACGGGCTGCGCGGCGGCGGGCACGTCGCCCTGGCGGCGCGGCGGTTCTCCGCAATCGCGCTGTGGTGCTGGGTCGCGATGGCGCTCAGCGGTCTGGTGAACGCCGCGGTGCGCGTCCCGCTGGGCGACCTGCTGACCACCGACTACGGCCGACTGGTCGTCGGCAAGTTCGTCGCATTGTGCGTGCTCGGGGTGATCGGCTGGCGCCAGCGGCGCTCGTCGGTCGCCGGTTTGCAAGCGCGACCGGCTCAGCCGGAGGCGCGCCGCGCCCTGCTCCGGCTGGCGCTCGCCGAGGCCGCGGTCTTCGGCCTCACCTTCGGCGTCGCCGTCGGGCTGGGCCGCACCCCACCACCACCGCCGCCGAGCCGGCTGCCCTCGATTCCCGAAGCCGAGATCGGCTACGACTTCAACGGTCCGCCGACCCCGGCGCGGATCCTGTTCGACTGGCGTTTCGACTTGATCTTCGGCAGCGCCGCCATCGTCTTCGCCGCCCTCTATGTGGCCGCCGTGGTCCGCCTGCGCCGCCGCGGTGACGCCTGGCCGCCGGGGCGGACCGTGGCCTGGCTGCTCGGCTGCCTGGCGCTGCTGTTCGTCACGTCCTCGGGGGTCGGTCGCTACATGCCGGCGATGTTCAGCGTGCACATGGTCGCCCACATGGGCCTGTCGATGCTGGTGCCGATCCTGCTGGTGCTGGGCGCCCCGGTGAGCCTGGCCCTGCGGGCGTTGCCCGCCGCCGGGCGCGAGGACCCGCCCGGTATGCGGGAATGGCTGTTGGCCGCCCTGCACAGCCGGCTGTCGCGGTTCCTCACCAACCCGGTCGTGGCCACCGTGCTCTTCGTCGCCGGCTTCTACGGGCTGTACCTGTCGAGCCTGTTCGACGACGCCGTGGGCAGTCATGCGGGGCACCTGGCGATGAACCTGCACTTCCTGCTCAGCGGCTACCTCTTCTACTGGATCGTCATCGGGGTCGACCCCACGCCGCGCCCGATCCCGCCGCTGGCAAAGGTGGGCGTGGTGTTCGCGTCGTTGCCGCTGCACGCGTTCTTCGGGGTGGTGCTGATGGGCACCCGCAGGGTGCTCGGCGCCGACTACTATCGCTCGCTCGGTTTGACCTGGCACACCGACCTGCTCGGTGACCAGCGGTTGGGTGGGGGCATCGCCTGGGCGGCGGGGGAGCTGCCCCTGGTGATCGTGATGCTGGCGCTGCTGGTGCAGTGGGCGCGCAGTGACGACCGCACCGCCCGGCGGTTGGACCGCGCCGCCGACCGCGACGACGACGCCGAGCTGGTCGCCTACAACGCGATGCTCGCCGAGCTGTCGCGGCGCGACACGCCGAAGCCCTCCCACGCGGACTGATCCACAGTCGCGATTCCTTCCACAGGGCCGGCGGGGCACCGCCGGATCGGGCCATTCGCCCGCCGGCCCGTCGGTGGCGCCGGGCTCAATGGCAGCCACGACGGGCGGTGTCGCGTTCACCGCCCAATAGCAACCGAGAAGGGATCATTCCAATGTTCGAAACCCCGCTTACCGTCGTCGGGCACATCGTCAACCACCCCGAACGCCGCCAGGTCGGCACCCAGGAGGTCATCAAGTTTCGCGTCGCCAGCAATTCCCGCCGGCGCACGGCAGACGGCGGCTGGGAGCCGGGTAACTCGCTGTTCATCAACGTCAACTGCTGGGGCAAGTTGGTCACTGGCGTCGGTGCCGCGTTGGGCAAGGGCGCCCCGGTGATCGTGGTCGGCCACGTCTATACCAGCGAGTACGAGGACCGTGACGGCAACCGCCGCTCATCACTGGAGATGCGTGCGACCTCCGTCGGGCCCGACGTGTCCCGCGCGATTGTGCGGATCGAGAAGCCGGGTTACACCGGTCTCAACCCGGAGCAGGCGGCCGCCAACGGAACTTCGGTGGTGGCCATCGACGTTGGTGGTGACGAGGACCTGAAGGCCGGCGACGACCCGGCCGACTCCGGTGACGCCGCCGCTGACCGCGCCCCGCTCTCCGTGCCGGCTTGACGGACGGCTTGGGGGCGGACCGGCGGTTGTCGGCCGGTGCCTAGGATGGTCCGCGAGATCACTCTGCAGACCAGAAAGGCACAACAGCGGCATGGCTGAGTTCATCTACACGATGAAAAAGGTCCGCAAGGCGCACGGCGACAAGGTGATCCTGGACGACGTCACGTTGAGCTTCTACCCGGGCGCCAAGATCGGTGTCGTTGGCCCCAACGGCGCCGGCAAGTCGAGCGTCTTGCGGATCATGGCCGGGCTGGACAAGCCGAACAACGGCGACGCCTTTCTGGCCAGCGGGGCCACCGTCGGCATCCTGCAGCAGGAGCCGCCGCTGAACGAGGAAAAGACGGTGCGCGGCAACGTCGAAGAGGGGCTCGGCGAGATCAAGGTCAAGCTGGACCGCTTCAACGAGGTCGCCGAATTGATGGCCACCGACTACTCCGACGAGTTGATGGAGGAAATGGGCCGGCTGCAGGAGGACCTCGACCACGCCGACGCCTGGGACCTCGACTCGCAGCTGGAGCAGGCCATGGACGCCCTGCGCTGCCCGCCGCCGGACGAGCCGGTGACGAATCTGTCCGGCGGTGAGCGCCGCCGCGTGGCGCTGTGCAAGCTGCTGTTGTCCAAGCCCGACCTGCTGCTGCTCGACGAGCCGACCAACCACCTGGACGCCGAAAGCGTGCAGTGGCTCGAACAACACCTGGCCGCCTACCCGGGGGCGGTGTTGGCGGTGACCCACGACCGGTACTTCCTGGACAACGTCGCCCAGTGGATCCTCGAGCTCGACCGCGGCCGTGCGTATCCCTACGAGGGCAACTACTCGACATATCTGGAGAAGAAGGCCGAGCGGTTGGCGGTGCAGGGCCGCAAGGACGCCAAGCTGCACAAGCGGCTCACCGAGGAGCTGGCCTGGGTGCGGCAGGGGGCTAAGGCGCGGCAAGCGAAGAACAAGGCCCGCCTGCAGCGCTACGAGGAGATGGCCGCCGAGGCTGAAAAGACGCGCAAGCTCGACTTCGAGGAAATCCAGATCCCCGTCGGGCCGCGACTGGGCAACCTGGTCGTCGAGGTCGACCACCTGGACAAGGGTTACGACGGGCGGACCCTGATCAAGGACCTGTCCTTCACCCTGCCCCGTAACGGCATCGTCGGCGTGATCGGCCCCAACGGGGTGGGCAAGACGACGCTGTTCAAGACCATCGTCGGGCTGGAACAGCCGGACAGTGGGACGGTCAAGGTGGGAGAAACGGTCAAGCTCAGCTACGTGGACCAGTCCCGCGCCGGCATCGATCCCAAGAAGACCGTGTGGGAGGTCGTTTCGGACGGCCTCGACTACATCGAGGTCGGCCAGAACGAGATCCCGTCGCGCGCCTACGTCTCGGCGTTCGGGTTCAAGGGTCCCGACCAGCAGAAGCCGGCCGGCGTGCTGTCCGGTGGCGAGCGGAACCGGCTGAACCTGGCGCTCACGCTTAAAGAAGGCGGCAACCTGCTTCTGCTCGACGAGCCCACCAACGACCTCGACGTCGAGACGCTGGGTTCGCTGGAGAATGCCCTGGAGAAATTCCCGGGCTGCGCGGTGGTCATTTCCCACGATCGCTGGTTCCTGGACCGCACCTGCACGCACATCCTGGCCTGGGAGGGTGACGAGGACAACGAGGCCAAGTGGTTCTGGTTCGAGGGCAACTTCGGCGCATACGAGGAGAACAAGGTCGAACGGCTCGGTGTTGACGCGGCCCGGCCGCACAGAGTGACCCACCGGAAGCTCACGCGCGACTAGTGTCAGCTGCGCAGCACCCCGACAATGCGGCCCAGACGGTCGCGGCGGGTGCACCCCGCTTGCGGGGGGAGAGTGGGCGGTTGAGCGCAGTGGCGTTCGTCACGAGTTGGGAGCCATCGGCATGACGATCGATCCCGGAGCCAAGCAGGCGCTCAAGCCGTGGACCGCCTTCACCCGGCAACAGGACATTCCCGAGTGGATCGCGAAGGCCTATATCGAGAGCTATCGCGGCCCGCACGGCGACGAGCTCGGGGCGGAATCCGGCACAATCGACCTGACCGTCCCGACCGCCATCGTGACCCCCGCCATGCTCGGCGCGCACTATCGGCTCGGCCAGCACCGTCCCGCCGGCCAAAGTCGGGTCGCGGTCTACCCCGCGGACGACCCGGCCGGATTCGGGCCCGCGCTACAAGTCGTCACCGACCACGGCGGCATGCTGTTGGACTCCGTCACGGTCCTGCTGCACCGGCTCGGTGTGCCCTACGCGGCCATCATGACGCCGGTGTTCGAGGTGCACCGCAACCCCGCGGGCGACCTGGTCAGCGTCGAATCGAAACCGCCCGGCGCCCCGCAGTACGTGGGCGAGGCGTGGATACACGTGCAACTGCTGCCCTCGGTCGACAGCAAGGGCCTCGCCGAAGTCAAACGGCTGTTGCCCAAGGTCCTGTCCGACGTGCAACAGGTCGCCAGCGACGCGGGCGCGTTGATCGCCACCCTGAGCGGCCTCGCCGCGGAAGTGGAAACCAACGCGCAGGGCCACTTCTCGGCCCCCGACCGCGCCGATGTCGCGGCGCTGCTGCGCTGGCTGGGCAACGGTAACTTCCTGCTGCTCGGCTACCAACGTTGCCGCGTGCACGACCGTTTCGTCTCCGGCGACGGGTCACCCGGGCTGGGCGTCCTGCGCTCCCGCACCGGTTCCCGCCCTCGGCTGACGGATGACGACAAATTGCTGGTGTTGGCGCAATCGGTCGTCGGCAGCTACCTGCGCTACGGCGCCTACCCGTACGCCGTTGCGGTGCGGGAAAATGTCGGCGGCGACGACGGCGTTGTCGAGCACCGCTTCGTCGGGCTCTTCACCGTCGCCGCCATGAACGCGGACGTTCTGGAAATCCCGACGATCTCGACCCGAGTTCGCGGCGCGCTCGCCTTGGCCGACAGCGACCCGATCCACCCCGGCCAGCTGCTGCTCGACGTCATTCAAACTGTCCCGCGCTCAGAGCTGTTCACGTTGAGCGCCGAACGGCTCTTGACGATGGCCAAAGCGGTGGTGGATCTGGGATCCCAACGGCGGGCGTTGTTGTTCCTGCGCGCCGATCGGCTCCAATACTTCGTCTCGTGCCTGGTCTACCTGCCCCGCGATCGCTACACCACGCAGGTGCGGCTGCAAATTGAGGACATTCTGGTCCGCGAGTTCGGTGGCACGCGGCTGGAATTCACCGCTCGTGTCAGCGAATCGCCCTGGGCCCTCATGCATTTCATGGTCCGGTTGCCGGAAGATGCGGCGCCGGTCGACGTCTCCGAAGACAACCGGGTCCGCATCCAGGGATTGCTGAGCGAGGCCGCGCGGACCTGGACCGACCGGTTGATCGGGGCGGCCGCGGAAGGCTCCGTCGAACAGGCCGATGCCGAGCACTACGGCACCGCTTTCTCCGAGGCCTACAAACAAGCCGTCACCCCGGCCGATGCCATCGAGCACATCGCCATCATCGAAGGGCTGCATGATAATTCGGTCAAGCTGGTGTTCTCCGAGCGAGGCGAGGCCGGGGCCGCCCAGCTGACCTGGTTTCTGGGCGGGCGCACCGCCTCGCTGAGCCAGCTGCTGCCCATGCTGCAGAGCATGGGCGTGGTGGTGCTCGAGGAGCGACCGTTCACCGTCACCCGCCCGGACGGGCTGCCGGTGTGGATCTACCAATTCAAGATTTCGACGCACCCGACGATCGCGCCGGCGACGACCACGGCGGACCGCGACGCGACCGCGCAGCGGTTCGCCGATGCGGTCACCGCGATCTGGCAAGGTCGCGTCGAGATCGACCGGTTCAACGAGCTGGTCATGCGTGCCCGGCTGACCTGGCAGCAGGTCGTGCTGCTGCGCGCTTACGCGAAATACTTACGGCAGGCGGGTTTTCCGTACAGCCAGTCCTACATCGAGTCGGTGCTGAACGAGCACCCGTCCACCGCGCGGTCGCTGGTCGCCCTGTTCGAGGCGCTTTTCGATCCCCGGCCGTCGGGCGCGTCAACCCACCGTGACGCACAAGCGGCGGCGGCCGCGGTAGCCGCCGACATCGACGCGCTGATGAGCCTGGACACCGACCGCATCCTGCGGGCGTTCGCATCACTGGTTCAGGCGACGTTGCGCACCAATTACTTTGTGACGCGCGAGGGTTCGGCCCGCGCCCGAAATATCTTGGCGCTCAAGCTCAATGCGCAGCTCATCGACGAGCTACCGCTGCCGCGTCCCAAGTACGAGATCTTCGTCTATTCGCCCCGCGTCGAAGGTGTGCACCTGCGGTTCGGCCCGGTGGCCCGCGGCGGGCTGCGCTGGTCGGACCGCCGCGACGATTTCCGCACCGAGATTCTCGGCCTGGTCAAGGCGCAGGCGGTGAAGAACGCCGTCATCGTGCCGGTCGGGGCCAAGGGCGGATTCGTCGTCAAGCGGCCGCCGCTGGCGACCGGCGATCAGGCGGAGGACCGCGACGCCACCCGCGCCGAGGGCGTCGCCTGCTATCAACTCTTCATCTCGGGCCTGCTCGACGTGACCGACAACGTCGATCACGCAACGAGAAAGGTCAGCCCGCCGCCCGAGGTGATACGGCGCGACGGTGACGACGCCTACCTGGTGGTGGCTGCGGACAAGGGCACCGCGACCTTCTCCGACATCGCCAACGACGTGGCGAAGTCCTACGGATTCTGGTTGGGTGACGCCTTCGCGTCCGGCGGATCGGTGGGCTACGACCACAAGGCGATGGGCATCACGGCCAAGGGCGCGTGGGAGGCCGTCAAACGACACTTCCGGGAGATGGGCGTCGACACCCAGGCCGAGGACTTCACGGTGGTGGGCATCGGCGACATGAGCGGCGACGTGTTCGGCAACGGCATGCTGCTGTCCAAGCACATCAGGTTGATCGCCGCCTTCGATCACCGGCACGTGTTCCTCGACCCCGACCCCGCCCCCGCGGCCTCGTGGGAGGAACGCCGGCGGATGTTCGACCTGCCGCGGTCCAGCTGGGAGGACTACGACAAGTCGTTGATCAGCGAGGGCGGCGGCGTGTACAGCCGTGAGCACAAATCCATCCCCGTCAGCCCGCAGGTGCGCGACGCGTTGGGCATCGACGGCGAGATCACCGAGATGACCCCGCCCAACCTGATCAAGGCGATCTTGCAGGCGCCGGTCGATCTGCTGTTCAACGGCGGCATCGGCACCTACATCAAGTCCGAGTCCGAGTCCGACGCCGACGTCGGCGATCGCGCCAACGATCCGGTGCGGGTCAACGCAAGTCAGGTGCGCGCCAAGGTGATCGGCGAGGGCGGGAACCTGGGGGTGACCGCCCTGGGCCGGGTCGAGTTCGATCTGTCGGGTGGGCGCATCAACACCGACGCGATGGACAACTCCGCCGGCGTGGACTGTTCGGACCATGAGGTGAACATCAAGATCCTGATCGACTCGCTGGTCACCGCCGGCAGGGTCGACCCCGACGAGCGCAAAGAGTTGCTGGAGTCGATGACCGACGAGGTCGCGCAACTGGTGCTCACCGACAACGAGGATCAGAACGACCTGATCGGCACCAGCCGCGCCAACGCGGCCAGCCTGCTGCCGGTGCACGGCAGGCAGATTCAGTACCTCGTCGACGAGCGGGGGCTCAACCGCGAATTGGAAGCCCTGCCGTCGGAAAAGGAGATCGACCGGCGGTGTGAGGCCGGCATCGGCCTGACGTCGCCCGAGCTGTGCACCCTGATGGCGCACGTCAAACTCGGGCTCAAAGAGGAGATGCTGAACACCGAACTGACCGAGCAGGACGTGTTTGCATCCCGGTTGCCGCAATACTTTCCGACGCCGTTGCAGGAACGGTTCAGCGCGGAGATCCGCACCCACCAGTTGCGCCGTGAGATCGTCACCACCATGCTGATCAACGACCTGGTCGACACCGCCGGCATCAGCTACGCGTTCCGGATCACCGAGGATGTCGGGGTCGGGCCCGTCGACGCGGTGCGGACGTACGTCGCCACCGACGCAATCTTCGGCGTGGGGGAGATTTGGCGGCGGATCCGCGCGGCGAATCTGCCGGTCGCGCTGTCGGACCGGCTCACACTCGACACCCGACGGTTGATCGACCGCGCCGGCCGCTGGCTGCTCAACTACCGTCCGCAGCCGCTGGCCGTCGGTGCGGAGATCAACCGGTTCGCCGCGAAGGTCAAAGACCTGACTCCGCGGATGTCGGAGTGGCTGCGCGGCGACGACAAGGCGATCGTCGAGAAGGAAGCCGCCGAATTCTCTTCGCAAGGTACACCCGACGACCTGGCGTACATGATCGCCGCCGGTCTGTACCGCTTCAGTTTGCTGGACATCATCGACATCGGCGACATCAACGACATCGACGCCGCCGAGGTCGCGGATACCCATTTCGCGCTGATGGACCGGCTGGGCACCGACGGCCTGCTGACCGCGGTATCCGAACTGCCCCGCAATGACCGCTGGCATTCCCTGGCGCGCTTGGCGATTCGCGACGACATCTACGCTTCGCTGCGATCGTTGTGCTTCGATGTGCTCGCCGTGGGCGAGCCGAACGAAAGCGGCGAGGAGAAGATCGCCGAGTGGGAACACCTGTCCGCATCACGGGTGGAGCGGGCCCGCCGCACCCTCATCGAAATTCAGGAAAGCGGGGAGAAGGATCTCGCGACGCTGTCGGTGGCCGCGCGTCAGATCCGGCGCATGACCCGCACCAGCGGAAGAGGATCCTCAAGTTGAGCGTCGGCTTCGTCGCCCCCGTGCCGGTGCGCTGGTCGGACATCGACATGTATCAGCACGTCAACCACGCCACCATGGTCACGATTCTGGAGGAGGCCCGGGTCCAGTTCCTGCGCGAAGCATTCGAGGTCGATATCTTGACCATCGGGCTGCTAATCGCCGAAGTCAAGGTGACCTACAAAGGTCAACTGCGGCTAGTCGATTCGCCGCTGCAGGTGACGATGTGGACCAAGCGGTTGCGGGCGGTGGACTTTACGCTGGGCTACGAAGTGCGCTCGGTCAGCGCCGATCCCGAGTCTAAGCCAGCCGTCATCGCCGAATCGCAACTGGCGGCGGTCCACATCGAGGAGGAGCGCTTGGTGCGGCTCTCCCCACACCATCGGGAGTACCTGCAACGGTGGATTCGGTAGTTGACCGCGGGCTCTGGCTGGGGCCATCGGACCGGGCCGCCCAGCGCAGGGATCTGGCAGCGTTCGTCGATTACGCGCTGCGCCTCGACGACGCGGCGGTGATTCGGCTCCGCACTCGATCGGCCGGTCTGCTGACGGCTTGGGTGGCAACGGGTTTCGACGTCTTGGCCAGTCGGGTGGTGAGTGGCGAGGTGCGACCCGAGGATCTGTCGGTGGGCGCGGACGCCCTGGCACGCGGCCTGGCCGCGATGGACGACTCGGGCTTCGTCGATCCCGGCTTCGCGATGGACTCCGCGTGGCGGGGTGCGTTGCCCCCGGATGCCGGCTTCACCCATCTCGAGGACATACCCGCCCGGGTGATGCTCGACCTGGCGCAGCGCGGCGCACAACTTGCCAAGGAACACAGCAGTTCTCACGGCCCTCCCGTATCCCTGCTCGACCAGGAAGTCATCCAGGTGAGTTTCTCCGATGCGAGTGTGGGCGTACCCATGCGGTGTGTGTTCGCCTTGACCGCAATGGGTTTCCTACCGCAGTCGCCGGATGCCGTCGGCGCCGACGAAATGATCAGGGTCCGGATACTGCCGACCTGGTTGCGCATCGACGCCCGGTTCGGCTCTGTGTACCGGCGCCGCGGCGACCCGGCGCTGCTGCTGCGCTGACTCGTATCACGTTCCGAATCATCTTGAGTCAAACCCCGGCATGCGGGGCGAGTCGTCACGTACTGTAGACCATCCACAGCGGAAGAACTGAGTCCAGGTAGTCCATGAACTTCTTGAGGCCCACGCGGTATTGCCCGTAGCCGTATGGATCTTCGGCGTACTCCGGGAAGGCGATGCCCAGCCCGAACAGGCCGGGGGCAAGGATTCCGTTCATCCGGTTGTATTGCAGCGGGCCCCACTGGGGCGTCTCGGGCAGCTTCCGCTGCTCGAAACCGACGGTGTAGATGACGTGGTCGCACTCGGCGATCTTCTCTTCGAAGTCCGGGGCGGCAACCCAGCACCTCTCCAACCGTTCCGGGTACACGCCGTCGATGTTCTCGCGGGCCCACTCGGCGGCCCGACCCTTGAGGCCGGTATCATCGAATAGGATCCAAGCATCCAGGTAGACAGCGTATTTGAGCGGACTGCGGTAAAAGTTGATCACCCTGCCGACGGGCATCCGCAGCAGGTGCGGTAATGCGATCATCGACGAGTGCGACGAGCCGAAGACGCCAACCGTCGCGCCCTCCAGCGGCACCTCGGCGAGCTTGTCGGCATCGAGGGCGACCTCGACCGGAATCTCGTCGAGGGGATAGTCGAGCCTCTTGGGGGCCGCGCCAATGGCGAGGATCACGTTGTCCGAGGCCAATTCCGGATCCTGCGTTTCGATCCGCCAGTGCCGTCGCTGCAGGGACAGGGTGGTGGCCGTTGTCTGGAAGGTGTGTACCCGTTCGCGCAGTTGCGCGGTGACCCACACCAATGGGTCGGCGACCAGGGCAAGGGCGCAGGTCTCCTCCGGGTCCACTTCGGCCAGCGGCAATGGCGGGGCTTGGGAGAACCGAAAGGCCGCAGAGCCGTTCAGGAAACTCATGAACGTCCCGGCAATGGTGTTGCTGGACACCGACCGCCACTTACCGCCCAGGTCTCCCGCGGCGAAGGCGGGATCGATCCAGGCGATTTTGTCAGGCGGTACGCCCTGATCGAGCAGCCTGCCGACCGCAGCAATTCCGGCGGGTCCGGCTCCGATCACTGTCCACGCGTAGGTCGCCATGTACTAGGTATAGAGGAGCGACAGGCCAAACGCTGAGTCGCAAGGTCGGCCGCACCAGCCGACCGCAAAATCCGCTCACACGATGTCGGCGAACATCAGCGCCGTGCCGGCGGCGGTGACCGTTTGAGTCACGAGTTGCGCGTGCGTGAGCCGAACGGCGCGCGGCATCAGGTTCGTCCAGTGCCGCGCCACCCAGCGGTACGCCCAATAGATCGCCACCGCGGCGAACCCGAGGGCCGCGGTCCAGTTCACCATGGTGACCCAGTCCGGGGCGGCCTCGGGCATGTGGTGTCCCGCGTGCTGCCGCCCCGGCATGGTCATGTCCATCGCGTCGCCGCCGGGGTGGCCTGACCTGCCCGGCAGGCTGCCGTTCATCGCCCCGTACATCCAGGCCATCGCCACCATCATCGCGGCGTAGTAGTAGTTCGTCAGCCGGCCATCGACGGCCCAGGGCGCATGGCCGGCAATGCCGGCAAACCAGGCCCCACCCAGCAGGAAGCACATCGTCGCCGCGACGGTTGGCAGGGTCATTCCCATGCCCCATGCCATCAAGATCATCACGGCCGACATCGCCAGGTGTAGCAGCTGGCTGACCATGCCCGTCCAGCAGCGGCGTTGGGCGACAAGAAAATACGCGTAGGCTGCGAAGCTGACGGCGAACAGCGCCGTCACCACCCACCGCAACGTGTTATCCACCAACCCGCCTTTCGCCGGTGGGCTCGCCCGGCATCAGCTCAAGGCGCAAAGCCGGCTCCAATCTCTGTCATCGCACGACAGTACCCCCGCAGGGTATCGCTCCCTAAGCGACACCCCGGGCAAGCGGCCAACCGCATTGCGAAACCGACTGCTCGGTCACGCCTTTGGGGTCTGCCGTTCAGGCCAGCCAGGCCGCGGCGTCCGGCGCGAGTTTGCCGTCGACCAGCGGGGCGCTGGCGACGATGAGCTCTCCGGGCGGCAGGGGGATCGGCCGGCGGCCGGCATTCACTGCGCACACCGCCCCGCCGCCGCGGCGCCGGAAGATCAGCGCATGGCGGGGCGCGGCCAACCAATCGATCTCCTCGCCGTCGAATTCGGTGCGCTCCTTGCGCACTTCGATGACGTGCTGGAAGAACGCGAAGGTCGACTCGGGGTCCGCGAGCTGCCTCTCGACGGTCAGTGCCGCCCAGTCCTGCGGCATCGGAAGCCACGTGTCGGGCGATGAAGAGAACCCGAACGGGGGAGCCTTGCCCGACCATGGGATCGGGACCCGGCACTTGTCCCGGCCGCGCTCGGTATGCCCGGAGCGTTCCCACGTCGGGTCCTGCAGCACCTCGTCGGGCAGTTCCACGTCCGGCAGCCCGAGCTCTTCGCCGTTGTAGACGAACACCGCCCCCGGCAGCGCCAGCATCACCATCGCCATGGCGCGCGCCCGGCGCAGCCCGATCTCACCGCCGCCGTAGCGGGTGACCTCGCGGCCCACGTCGTGGTTGGACAACGTCCACGTGGGTGTTGCGTTCTCAATTGCCGTGGCCGCCAACGAGTTTTCGATCGCGTCGTGAATCTCGGCCGCGTCGAAATCGATCTGCGCCAACCGGAAATTGAAGCCGAGGTGGAGTTCGTCGGGCCGCAGATACTCCGCCCAGCGCATGTTGTCGGTCACCCACACCTCGCCGACGGTCACCGCCCCGGGATAGTCGTCGACGACAGACCGAATGCCGCGGTGGATCTCGTGCACGCTCGGGTGATTGAAGCGCGGGTCGTCGTCGTTGTGGTGCAACACCCTGCTGTCGCCCCGCGCGTCCGGCAGGCCCGGCGGTTTCGCCATGCCGTGCGCCACGTCGATGCGGAACCCGTCGACGCCGCGCTCAAGCCAGAAGCGCAGCGTCTTCTCGAAGTCGTCGAAGATCTCCGGTTGCTCCCAGTTCAAGTCCGGCTGTTCGGCGTCGAAGAGGTGCAGGTACCACTGGCCGGGATTGCCGTCCGGTTCGACCACCCTGGTCCAGGCGGGCCCACCGAACACCGACTTCCAGTTGTTCGGCGGCAGCTCGCCGTGGGCGCCGTGCCCGTCGCGGAAGAAATAGCGGTCCCGTGCTTCGGTGCCCGGACCGGCCGCCAGCGCGGCCTGGAACCAGGGGTGCGCCGAACTGCTGTGGTTCGGCACCACGTCCATGGTGATCTTGATGCCCCGTTCGTGCGCGGCCGCCACCAGCCGCTCGAACGCCGCCATCCCGCCGAACAGCGGGTCGATGTCACGGGGATCCGCCACGTCGTAGCCGTGGTCGGCCATCGGCGAGACGGTGACCGGGTTGAGCCAGATCGCGTCGACACCGAGTCGTTCCAGGTGGTCCAGCCGGGCCGTCAGGCCGTCCAGATCGCCGACGCCGTCGCCGTTGCTGTCGGCGAACGACCGCGGATACACCTGATAAAAGACCGCGCTTGACCACCACGGCTTGGAGGAGTTCATCCCACCCCGCTCAGTTTCGTGGGCCGACATCACAGCGCCGCATTGACCAGCGAGTGGGCGGCCATCTCAAGGTAATCGAGCAACTGACGTCGGTGCTCGTCGTCGAGGGTCTGAGAGTCGATCGAGGCGACGGCGATGTGCATGCAGCGCAGCCAGGCGTCGCGCTCGATGGGAGTGATCCGGAACGGGACGTGGCGCATCCGCAGCCGCGGATGACCCCGCCGGTCGGAGTAGGTGCGGGGGCCGCCCCAATACTGCTCGAGGAACATGCGCAACCGTTCCTCGGCGCCCGCCAAATCGTCTTCGGGGTAGAGCTGGCGCAAAATTTCGTCCTCGGCGACCTGGGCATAAAAGCGGGACACGATCGCATGAAAGGTTTCGGCACCGCCGACGGCGTCATAGAAGGACTGTGGCTCGGCATCCATCGCCTCCATTGTGGTCCATCGAGGCCGCAGCGGCCTGAGCCGGGCCGAGGGCACAACCGCTATTCACCCGGACGACATGCCGTTCACCTGCAATAGGGGTGCGATTGGCGGCGAATCATGGTGGACTATCCGCGGAGGATCTATGGCGCAGGGCAAGAGACGCCGCAGCCACCGCAGTTCTGGTGCCGCGGCAGGGTTAACCGGGCCCCCGACCGCGTCATGCCTGCATAGCGTCGACACCCATCCCCCCACCCGCCAAGACAGCGCGTCCCTGTGGAGTCGCCGGCGGGTGCTGCTGCTGAATTCGACTTACGAGCCGCTGACTGCGCTGCCGATGCGGCGGGCCATCGTGATGGTCATCTGCGGGAAGGCCGACGTGGTCCACCACGACCCGGCCGGACCGGTGATCCACTCGGCCACCAGCTCGATCATGGTGCCCTCGGTGATTCAGCTGCGGACTTATGTCCGAGTCCCGTACCGGGCCCGCGTCCCGATGACCCGGGCAGCGCTGATGCACCGGGATCGATTCTCCTGCGCGTATTGCGGGGCGAAGGCCGACACCGTCGACCACGTGGTGCCACGCAGCCGCGGCGGCGACCACTCGTGGGAGAACTGCGTCGCGTGCTGCTCGACGTGCAACCACCGCAAGGGCGACAAACTGCTCACCGAACTGGGCTGGGTGCTGCGCCGGACTCCGCTGCCACCGACGGGCCAGCACTGGCGGCTGCTGTCGACGGTCAAAGAGCTCGACCCGGCCTGGGCGCGCTACCTCGGCGAAGGCGCGGCATAGCGCCCGGATCGCTCGACACCCTGTGTCCGGGTGTGCCGACGGAACCGCGTGGGATACGGTTTCGTCGTGAGCCTTTTGCAGATTCACCTGTTCTTCATCGGGATACCGTTGCTGCTGGTGGCCGTGCTGGCGGTGCTGATCTGGTCGCACAAGGGACCGCACCCGGCGACCTACAAGTTGGGCGAGAAGTGGACGCATCCGCCGATCCTGTGGGCGGCCACGGACGAAGACGTCGGCCAGACCCACGGCGGGCACGGCGGACACGAGTTCTCAGTTGGAGGTGGCGCCAGTGGCACATGGTGATGTGGCGACGATCGAGCCCGGCGAGCTGCCCAACGGGTGGGTGATCACCACCAGCGGACGGCTCTCCGGAGTCACCGAGCCCGGCGAGCTCTCCGTTCATTTCCCGTTCCCGACCCAGGACCTCGTCGCCATCGACGACGCGCTGAAGTTCGGTTCCCGGGCATCGAAGGCACGCTTCGCCGTCTACCTCGGTGACCTGGGCGGCGACACCGCCGCCCGGGCTCGCGAGATCCTGGCCAAGGTGCCCACGCCGGACAACGCGGTGCTGCTGGCGGTCTCGCCCGACCAGAAGGTCATCGAGGTGGTGTACGGCTCCCAGGTCCGCGGCCGCGGCGCCGAGTCGTCCGCGCCGCTGGGCGTCGCCGCCGCATCGTCGGCGTTCGAGCGGGGCGACCTGGTGGACGGACTGGTCAGCGCGATCCGCGTCCTCAGCGCGGGCATCTCCCCGGCTTAGTGGCGATCGCGAGCGCGGCGTAGCCGGGCGCTGCGGGTCGCCACCGTCGGTTCTAGTGGCGATCGCGAGCGCGGCGTAGCCGGGCGCTGCGGGTCGCCACCGTCGGCCTAATCGGCCGCGTCGAACGTGCGGGCCCGCAAGGCCCGCTTCACCCCGGCCTGGCCCTCCAGCACCAGCCGCCGCAACGCCGGCGCCACCTCCGGGGCGGACAGGAACTTGTCGGCGGCCGCGATGCCGGCCGCACTGATGTTCCAGTGCGGGTACAGGCCGATCACCACCGTTTGCGCGACTTCGCTCGACCGCCGCGCCCACACGCCGGGTATCGCCTCGAAATAGCGGTCGGTGAACGGCGTGAGCAAGTCATGCTGTCCGGCCGGGGCGAAGCCGGCGATGATGCTGCGGGCGGTGATGTTTGCCAGGGTGTCGTCCTCGATCACCGTTGTCCAGGCGTCCTCTTTGACCCGAGGCTGCGGCCGCGCCGTCGCCGCCTGGGCGCCTTGCCGCTTGCCGGCGGCGGTCGGATCGCGCTGCACCTCCGCGTCGATGAAGGGCGTGGCGGGCCCGTCCGCGTCGATTTCCCCGGCGCCGGCGAGCGCGGTCACGACGCGCCACCGCAGGTCGGTGTCGATCTCGAGGCCGGCCAACCCCAACTCGGCCGGGTCGTGGTCGAGCAGGTCCGCCAGCACCACGACGTGCCGGGTCGACAGCACCGACGAACACAAGGTGTTGACGAAGGCGAGCTGGTGATCGGAGCCGGGGTCGGCGGCGCGCGCCAGCTCCAGCAGCCGATCGGCGAACTGCGGCCACCCATGCTCGCGCGCCCAACCCGGCTCGGCGTAGGAGCCCAGCGCCGTCTGCGCCTGCAGCAGCAGCCGCTGCGCCACCCCGACCTCGGTTTCGGCGTGCACCCCGCCCGAGACCAGCGCCACGAAGTCGCGGGCGCGCAGTTCGGCCTCGCGCGTCATCTCCCACGCCGCCGACCACACCAGGGAGCGCGGGAGTGGCTCGGCGATGTCGGCGATCCGCTGCAGCGCCGTACGAAGCGACTCGCCGTCCAGCCGCAGTGAGCAATACGTCAGATCGTCGTCGTTGACCAGCACCAGCTGACCGCGCGAAACACCAACGAGGGCAGGCACTTCCGTGACGAGACCCTCGACGTCGAGTTCTTCGCGCCGGACCCGCACCAGCTTGCCGGCGCCGTCATCGTCGTAAATCCCGATCGCCAGCCGGTGCACTCGGGTTTCACCTGCCCCCGGGGCGGCGCCACTCTGTGTCACGGCGAACCGGGTGAACCGGCCGTCTGCGTCGACGTCGAAATCCGGCCGCAGCGTGTTCAAACCGGTCGTCTTCAACCACTGCTGGCCCCAGTCGGACAGGTCCCGGCCCGACGCCTTCTCCAGCGCGGCGACCAGGTCGTCGAAGGTCGCGTTGCCGAACGCATGGCTGCGGAAGTAGTCGCGCAGCCCGGCCAGGAAATGCTCCAGCCCGACGTAGGCGACCAGCTGCTTGAGGACGGAGGCGCCCTTGGCGTAGGTGATGCCGTCGAAGTTCACCTCGACCGCGGCGAGGTCGGGGATGTCCGCGGCGATCGGGTGCGTGGACGGCAGTTGGTCCTGACGGTACGCCCACGACTTCTCGACGGTCGCGAAAGTCGTCCAGGCTTCGGTGAATTCGGTGGCCTCCGCCTGGCACAGCACCGACGCGAACGTCGCGAACGACTCATTGAGCCACAGGTCGTCCCACCAGGTCATGGTGACGAGGTCGCCGAACCACATGTGCGCCATCTCGTGCAGCACGGTTTCGGCGCGCCGCTCGTAGGAGGCCCGGGTGACCTTGCTGCGAAAGACGTAGTCCTCCAGGAAGGTCACCGCGCCCGCGTTTTCCATTGCGCCGGCGTTGAATTCGGGCACGAACAGCTGGTCGTATTTTCCGAACGCGTAGGGCATCCCAAAGTTCTTGTGGTAGAAGCCGAATCCCTGCTTGGTCTGGGTGAACAGCCGCTCGGCGTCCATGTGGCGCGCCAACGATTCCCGGCAGAAGATGCCCAACGGGATCTCGCCGTGTTCGTCGGTGTAGCTGTCCTTCCACTCGGCGTACGGGCCGGCGATGAGGGCCACCAGATAGGTGCTCATCCGCGGGGTGGTGGCGAAGACGTGCACGCCGTCTTCGATGGACACCGTCGCGCCGTTGGAGACCACTTTCCAGTGTTTGGGCGCCGTCACCCGCAGGCCGAACGTCGCTTTGAGGTCGGGTTGGTCGAAGCAGGCGAACATGCGCTTGGCGTCGGCGGTTTCGAATTGCGAGTACAGGTAGGTCTCGTTGTCGACCGGGTCGACGAAGCGATGCAGTCCCTCGCCGGTGTTGGAGTAGCGGCAGTCCGCGTCGACCACGAGGACGTTGTGTTTCTCGAGACCGCGCAACGCGATGCCCGTCGATTCGTCGTAGCCGGACACATCCAGGTCGTGGCCGTTGAGGCTGGCGCCGCGCACCGTCGCGGCGGCGAGGTCGATGTACGAGTCGGCGCCGGGAAGCGCGTCGAACACCACCGTGGTGGTGGACCGGAACGTCCGTTCGCCGGGTGCGTCGGAGCCATCGGTGACATCGAGGTCGATCTGGTAGCTGTCGACGGTGATCAGGGAGGCGCGTTCGACGGCCTGGTCCCGGGTGAGATTAGGAAGGGCCACGCGTCCAACTTACGTGCCCGGCCCGCATCTCGGTCGGTGCGGGAACAGGGGCGCGGCGCCTACGGTTGTGCTGAACGGTGTACCGACCGACGAGAGGACTGCGCTATGGCTGAGAAGGCTGCCGAGAAAGACCAAGCCGACTTCTGGTTCGATCCGCTGTGTCCGTGGTGCTGGATCACTTCGCGCTGGATCCTCGAGGTGGAGAAGGTCCGCGACATCGACGTGCACTTCCACGTCATGAGCCTGGCGATCCTCAACGAGAACCGCGAAGGCCTGCCCGACAAGTATCGCGAGATGATGAAGCACGCCTGGGGGCCGGTGCGCGTGGCGATCGCCGCCGAGCAGGCCCACGGGGCCGCGGTCCTCGACCCGCTGTACACCGCGATGGGCACCCGGATTCACAACGAGGACAACAAGAATCTCGAGGAGGTCATCAAGTTGTCGCTGGCCGACGCCGGCCTGCCCGCCGAACTCGCGGAGGCCGCGACCAGCGAGGCCTACGATGACGCGCTGCGCAAGAGCCACCACGCCGGCATGGACGCCGTCGGCGACGACGTCGGCACGCCGACCATTCACGTCAACGGTGTGGCGTTCTTTGGGCCGGTGCTCTCGAAGATTCCCCGCGGCGAGGAGGCCGGCAAGCTATGGGACGCGTCGGTGACCTTCGCGTCCTACCCGCACTTCTTCGAGCTCAAGCGGACTCGCACCGAGAAGCCCGAATTCGACTGATGAGCGGCCCGTGTAAGGATTGCGGGCATGCGCGTCTACCTCGGCTCTGACCACGCCGGATTCGAGCTCAAGCAGCAGATCATCGAGCACCTCAAAGTGTCCGGGCACGAGCCGATCGATTGCGGCGCCTTCACCTATGACGCCGAGGACGACTACCCGGCGTTCTGCATCGCGGCCGCGACGCGCACGGTGGCGGACCCCGGCAGCCTGGGCATCGTGCTGGGCGGTTCGGGCAACGGCGAACAGATCGCGGCCAACAAGGTGCCGGGAGCCCGTTGCGCGCTCGGGTGGAGCGTCGAGACGGCGACCCTGGCCCGCGAGCACAACAACGCCCAGTTGATCGGGATCGGCGGTCGCATGCACACCGTCCCCGAGGCTCTGGCCATCGTGGACGCCTTCCTGGGTGCGCAATGGTCGAAAGCCGAACGCCACCAACGGCGTATCGACATCCTCGCCGAGTACGAGCGCACTCACCAGGCGCCGCCGGTGCCCGGCGCGCAGGGCTGAGACGCCCATGCCCGAAGGGCATACCCTGCACCGGCTGGCCCGGCTGCATCAGCGCCGCTTCGGTGGGGCGCCCGTCGCGGTGTCGAGCCCGCAGGGCCGCTTCGCCGATTCGGCCGTGGTGGACGGCCGCGTGTTGCGCCGCACCAGCGTCTGGGGCAAACACCTGTTCCACCACTACGACGGCGGACCGATCGTGCACGTGCACCTGGGCCTCTACGGTGCCTTCACCGAATGGCCACGCGCGGACGCGGTCCTTCCCGAACCGGTCGGGCAGGTGCGGATGCGCATGGTCGGCGCCGACTACGGCACCGACTTGCGGGGCCCCACGGTCTGCGAGGTGATCGACGAGGGCCAGGTTTCCGACGTGCTGGCCAAGCTCGGTCCCGATCCGCTGCGTAACGACGCCGATCCGTCCTGGGCATGGAACCGAATCACAAAGTCCCGCAGACCCATTGGCGCACTGCTGATGGATCAGACCATCATCGCCGGCGTGGGCAACGTCTACCGCAACGAACTGCTCTACCGCCACCGCATCGACCCGTTCCGTCCCGGCCGGGATATCGGCGAGGCTGAGTTCGATGCGGCCTGGACCGATCTGGTGGCGCTGATGAAGGTCGGCTTGCGCCGCGGCAAGATCATCGTGGTGCGGCCCGAGCACGACCACGGAGCGCCGTCGTACCGGGCCGGGCGGCCCCGGACGTATGTCTACCGGCGCGCCGGCGAGGCCTGCCGGGTCTGCGGAGATTCGATCCGCACGGCCGTGCTGGAGGGGCGAAACGTGTTCTGGTGCCCCAGCTGTCAGAAATGACCCGCCGCGCCCGTGCGGCGAGCTAGGTGACGCCCAGCGCGGCGTAAACCTGGTTGCTGAGGGCGAGGCTGCGCGGGTCCGCGTTGGCCTTGGTGGCGTCGAAGCGGTTCATCACGTACGCGTAGCCGATCCGGTGTTCGAGATCGACGAACCCGAAGGAGCCGCCCAGGCCACCGTGACCGAAGATCCGCGGGTTGGGCCCGTTGACGCACCGCTGGTTGAGCATGTAGCCCAAACCCCAGCCGTGATCGGCGACCCGCGGCCCCAGCACCAAGTCGGTCTCGAGGCCGCCCTGGCACTCCCGCACCAGGTCCATGTGCTCGCGGCTGAGCACCTTCTCCTGGGCGAGCGCGTTGTAGAACGTCGCCAATCCCAGGGCCGACACCTGCCCGTTCGTGCCGGGGAACTCGAGTTGGCGCCACAGCTGCAGGTCGTGGGAGCCCAGCTCGTCGTCGGGGGCGAACCCCATGGAGATCGACAACCCCGCCTTGGGGTGCTCGGCCAGGCTGGCCGGGTAGCCGGGCGCGTGCGCGTCGGCCAGCAGGTCGCGGGCGTGTGGCTTGTTGACCCGCTCGGCGCAGCGGCGTTGTTCGGCCAGGGACAGCCCGATGTGGACGTCGGCGCCGAACGGTTCGGCGATCTCGGTGCGCAGGTACTGACCGATCGTCCGGCCCGTGACCCGGCGGAACACCTCGCCGAGGATGAATCCGAAGGTGGTCATGTGGTAGCCCTGGGCGGTGCCCGGCTCCCAGTAAGGTTCGGCGGCGGCCAGCTGTGCGCAGACGAAGTCCCAGTCGGCAACGTCTTCCCAGCGCATCCGGGTGCGCGGGCCGATCACGCCGGACCGGTGGCTCATCACCATCGCCAGCGTGATGTCTTGTTTGCCCGCCTGCGCGAACTCGGGCCAGTAACGGGCCACCGGGGCCTGCAGGTCCAGTTCGCCGCGGTCGGCCAGCTGGTGAATACAGGTGGCCGACAGGCCTTTGGTGCCGGACAACACCGTGGTCAGGGTGTTCTGCTGCCAGGGCCGGGTACGGGCGGCGTCGCCCCAGCCGCCCCAGAGATTGACGACGAGAGACCCGTCCACCCAGGCTGCGACGGCCGCGCCAACTTCATCGCCCAGCGCGAAGTTGCGCTCGAACGCGTCGCGCACTCCGACGAAGTCCGACGCGCATGAGCCATGGATTTCGACGTCGCTCATGGCGCCTTTCTATGGAGCAGATCCTTACCCCGAGCGGGCGACGGGAATCGAACCCGCGTAGCTAGTTTGGAAGACTAGGGCTCTACCATTGAGCTACGCCCGCATGTGCTAGTCGAGCGTGACTGTAGCTGTCGACGAAGATCAAATCTAATCGACGCGGTCTTGTGATCGCTCCGTGAGGGTCCGCGAGGTCGCCGCGAAGCCCGTGGCCAACCCGGACGTGAGGGGCCTTAGGATCATCGAGGTCAGCGCGGGGTGTAGCGCAGCTTGGTAGCGCATCCGCTTTGGGAGCGGAAGGCCGCAGGTTCAAATCCTGTCACCCCGACCAGCACGACCCCGTGCCGCATGCACACGGCCCACCGAACGCCAGGAACGACCACCGAGGAGCACCCCCGTGAAGAGCACTGTCGAGCAGTTGAGCCCCACCCGGGTCCGCATCAATGTGGAGGTGCCGTTCTCCGAACTCGAGCCCGATTTCCAGCGCGCCTACCGGGAGCTGGCCAAGCAGGTGCGGCTTCCCGGCTTCCGGCCCGGTAAGGCGCCGGCGAAGTTGCTGGAGGCCCGGTTCGGCCGGGAGGCGTTGCTCGACCAGGTCGTCAACGAGGCGCTGCCCGCGCGGTACGGGCAGGCGGTCGTCGATTCGGAAGTGCAGCCCCTCGGCCAGCCCGAGATCGAGGTCACCAAGAAGGAGTACGGCGAAGAGCTGGCGTTCACCGCCGAGGTCGACGTCCGGCCCAAGATCGAGCTGCCGGACCTCGGCGCGCTGAAGATCTCGGTGGACCCGATCGATGTCAGCGACGAGGACGTTGACGCCGAATTGCAGTCGCTGCGCGCCCGGTTCGGCACCCTGACCGGCGTCGACCGACCGGTGGCCACCGGCGACTTCGTCTCCATCGATCTGTCGGCCACCATCAACGGCGAAGAGGTGCCGGGGGCCGCCGCGGAGGGACTGTCCCACGAGGTCGGGTCGGGCCGGCTCATCGCCGGCCTCGACGACGCCCTGGTCGGTCTGTCCGTCGATGAGTCCCGGGAGTTCACCGCCCAGATGGCGGCCGGTGAACACGCCGGGCAGGACGCGCAGGTGACGGTCACGGTCAAGTCGATCAAGCAACGCGAGCTCCCCGAGCCCGATGACGAGTTCGCCCAATTGGCCAGCGAGTTCGACACCATCGAGGAGCTGCGGTCGAGCCTGCGCGACCAGGTGGGGCGGGTCAAGCGCGCCCAGCAGGCCGACCAGATTCGTAACGCAGCGCTGGACACGCTGCTCGAACAGGTCGACGTGCCGCTGCCGGAAGCGATCGTCAAGGCGCAGGTCGACAGCTCGCTTCACGACGCGCTGCACAGCCTCGACCACGACGAAGCCAAGCTCGAAGAGGCACTCGCCGGGCAGGGAAAGACACGCGAAGAGTTCGAGACCGAGACGCGCGCCGCGGCGGAGACGGACGTCAAGAGGCAGCTGTTGCTGGATGCCCTGGCCGATGAGCTGGAGGTCCAGGTCGGCCAGGACGACTTGACCGAACGACTGGTCGCGACGTCGCGGCAATACGGCATCGAGCCGCAGCAGCTGTTGGGTTACCTGCAGGAGAACAACCAGCTGCCGGCCATGTTCGCCGACGTGCGACGCGGGCTGGCCATCGCCGAGGTGGTGCGGGCGGCGACGGTCACCGATACCGACGGGAACGCGATCGACACCAGTGAGTTCTTCGGCAAGCGTTCGGACGAGGCCGAGGAAGCCGAAGACGCCGACGAAGCTGAGGCCCCCGGCGACGAAACGGAGTGACCGGTTTGACGCTGTGAGCGAAAGCGCCCAATTGAGGGGGAGCGTGGCCGCGAAAGAGTGGGCTCGGTTGGTTAGTGTCGGTGCATAGAAGAACTCGAGAAAGCAGGTAACCCAGTCGTGTCTGACATGCGTTCGCCCTCGCAAGGGCTCAACCTCACGGACTCGGTCTATGAGCGCTTGCTCTCCGAGCGCATCATCTTCCTGGGTTCGGAGGTGAACGACGAGGTCGCCAACCGGCTGTGCGCGCAGATCCTGCTGCTCGCCGCCGAGGATGGCGACAAGGACATCTCGCTGTACATCAACTCCCCGGGCGGATCGATCAGCGCCGGCATGGCCATCTACGACACCATGGTGCTGGCGCCCTGCGACATCGCCACCTACGCGATGGGCATGGCGGCCTCGATGGGCGAGTTCCTGCTCGCGGCCGGCACCAAGGGCAAGCGCTACGCGCTGCCCCACGCGCGCATCCTGATGCACCAGCCGCTCGGCGGGGTGACGGGCAGCGCGGCCGACATCGCCATCCAGGCCGAGCAGTTCCACGTCATCAAGAAGGAGATGTTCCGGCTGAACGCGGAATTCACCGGGCAGTCGATCGAACGCATCGAGGCCGATTCCGATCGTGACCGCTGGTTCACCGCCCCGGAAGCACTGGAATACGGGTTCGTCGACCACATCATCACGCGCGCCGCCCACATCACCAACGGAGAAGCCCAGTGAGTACTCAGCACCCTCAGATCCAGCCGCAGGCGCGCTACATCCTGCCGTCGTTCATCGAGCACTCGAGCTTCGGTGTCAAGGAGTCGAATCCCTACAACAAGCTGTTCGAAGAGCGCATCATCTTCCTCGGCGTCCAGGTGGACGACGCTTCGGCGAACGACATCATGGCGCAGCTGCTGGTGTTGGAGTCGCTGGACCCCGACCGCGACATCACCATGTACATCAACTCGCCCGGCGGCGGATTCACCTCGCTGATGGCGATTTACGACACCATGCAGTACGTGCGCGCCGACATTCAGACGGTGTGCCTGGGCCAGGCCGCCTCTGCCGCGGCGGTGTTGCTGGCCGCGGGAACTCCCGGCAAGCGGATGGCGCTGCCCAACGCGCGGGTGCTGATCCACCAGCCGTCGCTTCAGGGCGTGATCCAGGGCCAGTTCTCCGATCTGGAGATCCAGGCCGCCGAGATCGAGCGGATGCGCACGCTGATGGAGACCACGCTGGCCCGCCACACCGGCAGGGACGCCGCGACGGTCCGCAAGGACACCGACCGGGACAAGATCCTGACCGCCGAAGAGGCGAAGGACTACGGGATCATCGACACCGTCCTGGAGTACCGGAAGCTCTCCGCGCAGAACGCGTAGGTCTGTCGGTCACGTCGGGAGCAGGGCGGCCGCGACGTCGGCGATGTCGGCCGGCCCCACCCGGCAGCAGCCACCGACGATGCGCGCGCCCGCCGCGACCCACTGCGTGGCCAGCCGCGCGGAGAACGAACGCGGCCCCGCCCAGCCCCGGCCGTCCCAGCGCTCGCCGCTGTTGGGGTAAACGATCACCGGCTTGCCGGTTGCCGAGGCGATCTCGATCGCCGGCAGCACGTCCTCGGGTGCACAGCAATTGACCCCAATCGCGACAATGTCGCGCACCCCGGCGGCGACGGCGAACGCCTCGGCCAGCGGTTGCCCGGCCCGGGTTCTGCTGCCGTCGATGGTGTAGCTGAGCCAGGCCGGCACGCCGACCGAACCGACCAGATCGACCAGCGCCTCGGCCTCGTCGATGTCGGGCACGGTCTCGCACGCCAGCACGTCGGCGCCGGCGTCGGCCAGGATCTCGAGCCGGGGTCGGTGCCATCTCCGCAAAGCCGCCACGGATAGGCCGTAGCGTCCGCGGTATTCCGATCCGTCGGCCAATGCGGCGCCGTACGGGCCGACCGAGGCGGCGACGAGCCCGCCCGCGTGGTCACGCGCGGTCTTCGCAAGTTGGACGCTGCGGCGTAGCAGCACGTCGGCTTCTGCTCGGTCGATCCCGCGGGAAGCGAAGCCCTCGAACGACGCCTGGTAGCTCGCTGTCGTCGCGATCGCGGCACCGGCGCGATAAAACGCGTCGTGAATGGAGACGATTTCGTGCGGGTCGTCCGCCAGTAACCTCGCCGACCACAGCGGGTCGGAGAGGTCATGCCCGCGCGCTTGGAGCTCGGTGGCCAGGCCGCCATCGTTGATCAGGACCGCCCCGCTGTTCAGAGCCAATTCCACCCGGCCACTGTAGGGTGATTTCTTGGGGATCTGCCCATGCTCTTCCGGGGTCGGCATCTCCAGCGGAAGTGGGGATCGGTCGACGCACCAGCCTCGGTTGGGTAACGACCGCGACACGCCAAAGACACGCAAAGCGCGTCTTTCGCGAGTGACGGGCGCCGTCTGGCTATATGTTTCATGCAGACGGACAGCATGAATACCACCGACGCGATTCGGCCTTAATGGTCGCGTCGGGCCCGATCTAGCGGGTAGCGTCGGGGCATACATGCGGCAGAGCAACACGAACGGCGAAAAGGAAGTAGGCCCTCAGCACCATGGCGCGCATCGGAGACGGCGGTGACCTGCTGAAGTGCTCGTTCTGCGGGAAGAGCCAGAAGCAGGTCAAGAAACTCATCGCTGGCCCCGGTGTATACATCTGCGACGAGTGCATCGACCTCTGTAACGAGATCATCGAAGAGGAGCTGGCCGACGCCGACGACGTCAAACTTGACGAACTCCCTAAGCCGGTTGAAATCCGGGAGTTCCTGGAGGGCTACGTCATCGGGCAGGACACCGCCAAGCGGACGCTGGCCGTCGCCGTCTACAACCACTACAAGCGCATCCAGGCCGGGGAGAAGGGCCGCGACTCCCGGCACGAGCCGGTTGAGCTGACCAAGTCCAACATCCTGATGCTCGGCCCCACCGGCTGCGGCAAGACCTACCTGGCGCAGACCCTGGCCAAGATGCTCAACGTGCCGTTCGCCATCGCCGACGCCACCGCGCTGACCGAAGCCGGTTACGTCGGTGAGGACGTCGAAAACATTCTGCTCAAACTCATTCAGGCCGCCGACTACGACGTCAAGCGCGCCGAGACCGGAATCATCTACATCGACGAGGTCGACAAGATCGCCCGCAAGAGCGAGAACCCGTCGATCACCCGCGACGTCTCCGGCGAGGGCGTTCAGCAGGCGCTGCTGAAAATCCTGGAGGGCACGCAGGCGTCGGTTCCCCCGCAGGGCGGCCGCAAGCACCCGCACCAAGAGTTCATCCAGATCGACACCACCAACGTGCTGTTCATCGTCGCGGGGGCGTTCGCCGGCCTGGAGAAGATCATCTACGAGCGCGTCGGCAAGCGGGGCCTGGGCTTCGGCGCCGAGGTCCGCTCGAAGGCCGAAATCGACACCACCGACCACTTCTCCGACGTCATGCCCGAGGACCTGATCAAGTTCGGCCTGATCCCCGAGTTCATCGGCCGGCTGCCGGTGGTCGCCTCGGTGACCAACCTGGATCGGGAGTCGTTGGTCAAGATTCTGTCCGAGCCGAAGAACGCTCTGGTCAAGCAATACACCCGGCTGTTCGAGATGGACGGCGTCGAGCTCGAATTTACCGATGACGCGCTGGAGGCGATCGCCGACCAGGCCATCCACCGCGGCACGGGCGCCCGCGGTCTGCGCGCCATCATGGAAGAGGTCCTGCTGCCGGTGATGTATGACATCCCGAGCCGCGACGACGTCGCCAAGGTCGTGGTGACCAAGGAGACCGTGCAGGACAACGTGCTGCCGACGATCGTGCCGCGCAAGCCGTCGCGCACCGAGCGCCGCGACAAGAGCGCCTAACACTCCCCGGCGGTCGAGCGGCCGCGCATTTGGGTACTAGATGCGCATGCCGGCCGCCGCTGCCACCCCCAGCCCCGTACCGCGCCGGCTGACGGGCGCGCTCGAATGATCGCGATGCCGGAAACGGTGCCCAGAGAATTGGCCGCCGCCGCGCGAGAGTGACCAATACCACACTTTTGATGGTCGGCGCCACCGTCCCCCGGCTGACATCGGTTTTAGGTGAAAACCGCTGCGTGTAATGGTTTAGAGACGGCCATTCTCGTCTTAGAGTCTCTTAAAGAAGTGCCATAATTGGTACCACCAGTGACACACAGCGCGAGGGTGCGGGACTCGCTTGAACAGCGCGTAACGTAAAGCTCCAGCGAAGTGCCTATCCGGATAGCGAATGGAAGGCGGATACGTGGATCCGAACGGCAGCGGAGCCGGGTCTGATTCTCACAACGGCTCGAACGGGTCGCCTTCCGGTGGCGGGTCAGACCGCCAGCGCCTGGAACAAGTCGTCATTCGCTTTGCCGGGGACTCCGGCGACGGCATGCAGCTGACCGGTGACCGGTTCACCTCGGAGGCAGCGCTTTTCGGAAACGACCTGGCGACCCAGCCGAACTATCCCGCGGAGATCCGCGCCCCCGCAGGCACCCTGCCCGGGGTCTCGTCCTTCCAGATCCAAATCGCCGACTACGACATCCTGACCGCCGGTGACCGCCCCGACGTGCTCGTCGCGATGAACCCGGCGGCGCTCAAGGCCAACCTGGGCGACCTGCCGCGCGGCGGCATGGTGATCGCCAACTCCGACGAGTTCACCAAGCGCAACCTGACCAAGGTGGGCTACGTAACGAACCCCCTCGAGTCCGACGAGTTGTCCGACTACGTCGTGCATTCCGTCGCGATGACCACGCTGACGCTGGGCGCCGTCGAGGCGATCGGCGCGTCGAAGAAAGACGGCCAGCGCGCCAAGAACATGTTCGCGCTGGGTCTGCTGTCGTGGATGTACGGCCGCCCGATCGAGACCAGCGAGAAGTTCATCCGGGAGAAGTTCGCCCGCAAGCCGGACATCGCGGAGGCCAACGTCTTGGCGCTCAAGGCGGGCTGGAACTACGGCGAAACGACCGAGGCGTTCGGCACCACCTATGAAGTTTCACGGGCGACGTTGCCCTCTGGCGAATACCGGCAGATCTCCGGCAACACCGCAATGGCCTACGGCATCGTTGCGGCGGGTCAGCTGGCCGACATTCCCGTGGTGCTCGGCAGCTACCCGATCACGCCGGCGTCGGACATCCTGCACGAGCTGTCCAAGCACAAGAACTTCAACGTCATCACCTTCCAGGCCGAGGACGAGATCGGTGGTATCTGCGCCGCAATCGGCGCCTCGTACGGCGGTGCTCTGGGCGTCACGAGCACGTCGGGACCGGGGATCTCGCTGAAGTCGGAAGCGTTGGGTCTCGCGGTGATGACCGAATTGCCCTTGCTGGTCATCGACGTTCAGCGCGGCGGGCCCTCGACCGGCCTGCCCACCAAGACCGAGCAGGCCGACCTGCTGCAGGCGTTGTACGGCCGCAACGGGGAGTCGCCGGTTGCCGTGCTGGCGCCACGCTCGCCGTCCGACTGCTTCGAAACCGCGCTCGAGGCGGTGCGCATCGCGGTCTCCTATCACACCCCCGTGATCGTGTTGTCCGACGGCGCGATCGCCAACGGCTCGGAGCCGTGGCGCATTCCGGACATCGGCACGCTGCAGCCGATCAAGCACACGTTCGCCAAGCCGGACGAGCCGTTCCAGCCGTACAACCGCGATCCGGAGACGCTCGCGCGTCAATTCGCCGTGCCGGGCACCCCGGGCCTCGAGCATCGGATCGGTGGCCTGGAGGCGGCTAACGGCTCGGGCGCCATCTCCTATGAGCCGGTCAACCACGACCTCATGGTTCGGTTGCGCCAGGCCAAGATTGACGGCATCTCGGTTCCCGACCTCGAGGTCGACGACCCGACCGGAGACGCCGAGCTGCTGCTGATCGGCTGGGGCAGCTCGTACGGCCCGATCGGCGAGGCCTGCCGGCGTGCGCGGCGCAAGGGCGTCAAGGTCGCGCACGCCCACCTGCGCCACCTGAACCCGTTCCCGGCGAACCTGGGCGATGTGTTGCGGCGCTACCCGATGGTGGTGTGCCCGGAGATGAACCTGGGCCAGCTTGCCCTGTTGCTTCGCGGCAAGTATCTGGTCGACGTGCAATCGGTCAGCAAGGTTCAGGGTGTCGCGTTCCTCGCCGACGAGATCGGGCGTGTCATCCGCGCTGCGCAGGGCGGCACGCTCGCCGAAATCGAGCAAGACAAGACGATGGTCGCCAGAATGGCGGCAGCAACGGTTGGAGCGGGAGCTATCGAATGACCGACCTGATGGGAAATCTGGCGGGCACGGACCTTGGGCTGACCCCGAGGCTCAAGAAGAACGACGGTGTGCCCACCACGGACCAGCCGCAGAAGGGCAAGGACTTCACCAGTGACCAAGAGGTCCGTTGGTGCCCCGGGTGTGGGGACTACGTCATCCTCAACACCATCCGCAACTTCCTGCCCGAGCTCGGGCTGCGGCGCGAGAACATCGTGTTCATCAGCGGCATCGGTTGCTCGAGCCGGTTCCCGTATTACTTGGAAACCTACGGATTTCACTCGATCCACGGGCGCGCGCCGGCCATCGCGACCGGTCTGGCGCTGGCCCGCGAGGACCTCTCGGTGTGGGTGGTCACCGGCGACGGCGACGCGTTGTCGATCGGCGGCAACCACCTGATCCACGCGCTGCGCCGCAACGTCAACATCACGATCTTGTTGTTCAACAACCGGATCTACGGGCTGACCAAGGGCCAGTATTCGCCGACGTCGGAGGTCGGCAAGATCACCAAGTCGACCCCGATGGGATCGCTGGACCACCCGTTCAATCCGGTGTCGTTGGCGCTGGGTGCCGAGGCGACGTTCGTCGGCCGCGCCCTCGACTCCGACCGCAACGGACTTTCCGAGGTGTTGCGCGCCGCCGCCGAGCACCGCGGCGCCGCGGTGGTCGAAATCCTGCAGGACTGCCCGATTTTCAACGACGGTTCCTTCGACGTGCTGCGCAAGGAGGGCGCCGAGGAACGGGTGATCAACATCCGCCACGGCGAGCCCATCACCTTCGGCGCCGACGGCGAGTACTGCGTGGTGAAGTCCGGCTTCGGCCTCGAATTCGCCAAGACCGCCGACGTGTCCGTCGACGAGATCATGGTGCATGACGCGCACACCGACGACTCGGCCTACGCCTTCGCGCTGTCGCGGCTCTCCGATCAGAATCTCGATCACACCGTGCTCGGGATCTTCCGGGATGTCAGCCGGCCCACTTACGACGACGCGGCGCGCTCGCAGGTGCAGGCCGCCCGCGCCGCGAAGCCGTTCGACGACGCCGCCCTGCAGTCGCTGCTGCGTGGGCGCGACACCTGGACCGTCGACTGACGTGGGCGAAACGAGTTCACTGGCCGGCGTAGTGCTCGCCGGCGGCGCATCGCAACGGATGGGGCGCGACAAAGCGAGCCTGCCCGTCCCCGGGTCCGCGGGCTCCGACGCAACCACGATGGTCGAACACGTCGTCGGCATTCTCGAACAGCGTTGCGACCCAGTCCTTGTCATGGCCGCCCAAGGGCAGCCGTTGCCCGAACTGCACGCTCGGGTCATGCGCGACGAACTGCGCGGCCTGGGCCCGTTGCCGGCGACGGGGCGGGCATTGCGCGCGGCCGCCGATGCCGGCGCCCGCCTCGCCTTCGTCTGCGCCGTCGACATGCCGTTCCTGGCCGTCGAACTCATCGACGACCTCGCCCGCCGGGCGCTGGAGACCGGTGCGGAGGTGGTGCTGCCCTGGGATGGCCAGGACCACTATCTTGCCGCGGTGTACCGGACGGACCTGGCCGACCGTGTCGACGCGTTGGTGGCCGTCGGCGAGCGCAAAATGCGCGCCTTGGTGGACTCATCGGATGCCCAGCGCGTCGTGACGTCGGATTCGCGGTGGCTGACCAACGTCAACACCGACGCGGAGCTCCGCGCCCTCGCGCAGCCCCGCAGCTGACGGCAATCTCGCGAGCCGGCCGCGGCGAAATCGCGTCGGATAAATTCTGCGTATTCGGGCACCGCCCATGCCCGAGAATGCGCAAGCCCTATTCGACATAAGACAAATGCTCCTCCTCGCTTAGATATCGGCTAAGCAACTCGCCATTGGTGGAATAGGTAATCCGGCCGCGGATCGTGATCTGTTGGGACACCGCAGATTTCAGGTCCATTGTCCGCCACTTCATCGGAGGCTGCGGTGTCTACGCACCTGGGCGTCAACCGAAACCACAGTTCCCGTGAGCAAATTGGCATGGCCGAATCGAACGGCGTGCCGGAGGCGTTCGGCGGAGCAGTCGCCTTCCATGGTCTGGCCTCATCGGTGGCAGGTGGTGATCGAAAAGCGTTATGCGGAAAGATGTTTCAGCTTATTCCGCTCTCGACGCGCCGACGCCCGCCGGTGTCCGCGCCCGTTATTCGAACGATGTAAGTTAGCCAGCAGCACAACACAATTCGCTCTCGTAGTCGGGTGTGGGGCGCGGCGAAGCAACGTAACTTGTTGTAGGCTGCGCTGCTTCGCGACGGCGGACCCGAGTCCGTTGGACCCGAAGCGGCCCAAACGTGGTAGCGCAAATACGTGCGCCAGTTCACAAAATGGGCGTGATTCGGCTCACGATTTGAAAGGCCGCACGATTGTTGGGTACTTCTCGAAATCGCGCGGCTGACCTGCCAAAATGGCGGCGGTATTGCGCCGTGATCACCCCGTTACCGAAACGAGATGGCCGTTTTCCGAAGATGACGAACGCGGCTGGTTCTCGTACGGTCCCTGTTAGCCCCCACGGGTTACGGAAGAGTAACTGAAAACAGAATCACGGACCCGCGTGTGAGCGGGGCTGCGGCGGCGAAGACCAGTCCGCGGCCGGCGGACAGCAGTCCGCTGGGCGATTCGAGCCCACCGCTGTCGTGCCGGAACAAGTCGGCACGTTCCGAAGCAGGTTTCCGCATCAACCAGAGACCGTCAGCCCACCCCCGTGGGCTTGCTTTGGCGCGCGCGCACCGCGAAAGGAAAGATATTGAAGAACGTCCGTAAGACGCTCGTTCTTGCCGCGGTCACGGGCACCCTCGTGACCATCCCGTCGGCCACCGCGACTGCGGAGCCGATGGGTTTCGACCCCAACATGGCGCCCGCGCCGGCTCCGGACGCGCTCCCGCCGCCCCCGGCTCCGGACGCCCCGCCGGCTCCGGACGCTGTCTCTTATACACATCTGACGCTGCCGACGATCGCATA